>NZ_JAGGKL010000003.1 GCF_017873625.1 Methanobacterium petrolearium
TCACTGCTAACTCCGACTTTCAGATCACTAGCAGAATTTTCATTGTTCACATTGTTATCTTGGTCACCAACTGCACCTGAAATAGGAACAGCCGCAAAAACCATACACATCATACATAGTACTGCATAAATAGAGCTTCGCTTAACGAGCTTAATCTTAATCATACCGCCTCCGAGTTTCAAAAAAAGTCTATATAGACTTTCTTATAATCATTTCATTAAAACAACATCACTTATAAAGCTTTCGAAAAAAATCAGCAAAAAAAGGCCTATCATAGCTCTGTTTTTAATTTAAAGCTCATTTTAAGGTTTTCAATCATGCTGGTTAGAGAAAGCATCTTTCCTTTAGTATTTTTAGTAAATCAGCTCATTTTATAGTTTGTTTATAGAAAATAAGAATATCCAATCCATTTATAACAATAGCTGCTTATCTCATATAACTTCTAAAAAGAGTTTATTGTTCAGTTAATTTTATAAATAAGATTAAAATAGACTTATTGGTTAAAAACAATCATTATAGTTGTTAATTAAATTTAAACGATCTTAAGGTCTTTTTTTATAATTGAGGTTCTATCCATTTATTTTAATAATTTTCGGCTTTTTAAAGGGAATGTTTAATAACTTTCCTAGGAATTTATTCTGTGGGTTCTGATAGTAAGTATGGTTATATACACTAATTTTTAAGTTTATATAAAAAAATTGAGAATGAGTGTTCCTTTAATGGGATTAAACTTTTATTAAAAATAAATATTTGTAAATTATAAAAGTGTTAAAAATTTTTTAATCATTTTAGGATGTTTCTGTGTTTTCTCCCAATTTGAGGCGATTGATATTTTCAGATATCCTTAAAAGATAGTCAGTTAATTCATCGATTTTTACCGCCACAACTGATTCAGTGATCTCCTCCATTTCTGGATCATTACTGGTGTCATAAACTTTAATGGTGGTTTCTGTGAAATTTTCCATGTTAAACCTTTTAATTTTTTCCATTGCTACTTGAAGGTCTTCATATGCTTTTAATTCACCTAGAATGTAATTTCGTTCATTTACTAGTTCTTCTAAATTCACTGAATTTCACCCCTCAATTTCTGTTTAAACAACTTCATCATAATCCATTAAGAATCACAATATTCCAATTGGTATCAAATCTGATATTGATTCTGTTAAGGACATTATCATATTACACATTGGTTTAAAAGTTTTTTGTTTTATATAAAAATTATTCTAATATTTATGCATTTACTTGTTTAGTAATCATAAATAAAATATTCCTTTGAATGAATGATTTTTGATGATTTGATGATTTATTTTTTTATGATTTTGTCCATGGAACTTTGTATGGACTTTAGCCATGGTTTGACACTGCTAGTAACATTATTTTTCTCATCTTCGTGGTCATTATCTGTAGTTGTGACTTGATTGGTTACAAAGTCGTATAACCAGTCTGCCATGTCGTATTCTGGTAGCTTTTCAAAGAATACCCATGCATATCCCTCATGTTCATGGCTGAGTTTGATGTTACCTTCGATGATCGAACCAGACATGATAATGTGAACTGCTCTAATCACGTGTAGATTTTGTTCTGATACTCCAACAACATGATCCAGGGATATTCTGAGTTTTGTTTCTTCATAAACTTCCCTAATCAGTGCATGGTCAAAGGATTCTCCCTGATCAACTTTTCCTCCAGGAAGTTCCCATTTTCCAGGGTTAGTTTTAGAATCTGTGGATCTTTTCAAGATAAGAACTTTACCATCTTTATCTGTTAATAAAACCCGCACAGAGAGGCCAAAAACATAATCAATCATTTTAATCCCCTTATAAATCGGTTAAAAATTACTTCTCCATGATTTTATCCACAAAATACTATTTCTAAAGTACTTATAATGATTATTCCTAAATATAATTTAATAATGTTTATTTTAATATCATTACTATTAAATTACTATTAAATTACTATTAAATTACTATTAAATTACTATTAAATTATTTTAAAAAAAAAGTTGAATCAACAGTTGTGGCGTACAACTGCTGAATATGGATTATTTCAATCCATTGGGGTTAACTGCTTTTAATCACAGCTGCTGAAGAACCGTGACTTGTGGCATAATACCGGTTTGAGTATCCATTGCCTTTGTAGTCGTAGTCAACCCAGCTGTTACCATTCCAAACTTCGACAGAACGATGGTTGGATGAGTAACTGTTTGAATACTGGACGATCCTTGCTTTAGTACCGGATGATGTTAGTTGACTGTACAGCATGTTACTGTTATCCCAACAGTCCCCGGTTCCTTTTCCACTGCTCCATCCACTGCTGGACGAATAACCACTGGAAGAGTAACCACTGGAAGAGTAACCACTGGAAGAGTAACCACTGGAAGAGTAACCATTACTTCCGTAGGACGCTTCAGTAGAACTGTAGCTACCACCGGTAGTTGAGGAGCCGCCACTTGATGCCTGTAGTTGTCCACTGACTAAATAGTCCATGTACTCACGTGAAACATTTCCAACGATTCCGTCTTCTTTTATTCCAACGTAACACTGGAAGTCTTTCACGGCTTGTTCAGTATAATTACCAAACTGGCCATCGATTTTACCAGTGTAGAATCCCTGATTTTTTAACCATTTCTGCAAATCAGTGACATTTTCTCCTTTCATCCCAATTTCCAAGTTGTGGTCAGTACTTGCGTTAGTTACGACCGTATTTCCAGTATCTGAACTTTCCGTAGCCCCCACTGCGGGTAGAGCTATGAAAAGTGCACACATTGCAATAACTATTGCATGTGTGAATTTTCGCCTAATTTTATCGCCTCCGTGCCCTAAATCTTAAAATAAATGATTTAGGACTTTTTAACACAGTCACATCACATGCCCATGTTATATAAAGCTTTCGGTCTATTTTTATTTTTAAGGCCCATTTTAAGCTTATTTTTTTAAATAGAGAGCTTTAAAAGGTTTTATTATTGTCATTAATTGGAAGATACCATATAATGTTTAAAGTTAGAAAATATCTGTTAATTATGGCTGATTCCAAAAAATAATAGTTTTTAATCATCTTTTTAATAGACTGTTATCTATTCATTTATTTCATTCTTACAACATCGGAGATTAAGTTTCATTAACAGCACTGAAAAATTGTTTTAAACCATAGAACTTTCTTATATTGATTCAATTAAACATTCACGACTTTAAATTTATTTAAAAAAAAATTGTTAATTGGGTTATTTTTCCTTAAATTTTCATAGAAATCTCCAAAAGTTCGTAGAAATTTTTTTATTAAGGGGTATTAGATTTTATAAAGGGCTATTTTTAAAAAAAAGTTTTTGTTGTATTGGTATAAAAAATTAAGGGAATTATTTACCAACTTATAAAAAAAATCTTAAATAAATAAGGAATATCCTCCATTTTTCAGATTAAAATTTAGGACTTTACCTGTTGTTTATAAATTTATTATTAATAATTCATTTTTTTCAATAAAAAGTATCGATATAGGTTTTTTGTTGTATCAACAAACAGTTTCATTTCAATGTGATCTGAACATGGTCATTAAATACAAAACTATAAATATTAGTTCGCATAATAACTTACGTTCGGAGATACACGAACTATAAGTTCATATCCTATAAAAGAAATAACATTCCTGTGTAAAGTATCTCAACAACTCCGATGATGTAATTTAAAACTATGTAATAGAGGGTTATTATGAAAACTGAAGATTTAAACCAGAAATGTCCTATATGTGGGTGCAAGGATAAAAACATATCTCAAACAAAAAATAAGGAACAAAATTTAGACATGTGTTACATCCCCCATATTCCTGATGGTGCCGTGGGAGTAATACGCTGCTCTGAATGTGGCCATATATTTGAGTACTGTAAAAACAGGAAACTGAAACAAGAAGTTAAAAAAATAGAGATTTAAAATAACGATTAATGTTCCACTTTTTTAATTTTTTCTCTAATTTTTTACTAAAGGGAAGATGCATTTACTAACTGGATTGAAACCTCCATAAAGCTAATATAAATATAATTATGACTACAATAAGAACTACAAAAAGAATTTTAGTAATGAGTAGACTTTTTTCCCTTTCTTTCTGGAAGTTTTTCTCATATTCATCTAATTTCCGGTTAATATCATCTAAAGCCAATGTCATCCTCTCTAATCATGTAATTTGCTTTAATTTTTTGGGGATTGTTTCGTTTGGAGAATCCCTCTGACTTTAGCATCTAGATTATCAGCATGATGAAGGGCAACCGCTTCAGGAGTTTGGGGATTTACTGGTGAACCCCATCCATTCTGTACATCACCATGATGACTCAACATTATATGCAAAAGCTGCGTTTGAAGATCTTCAGGCATTTCAATCTTACAGTCTCTAATCTTCTCTTTAACCATGTCACAGGATATGAATAAATGATCCAGTAATCTACCTTCACTGGAAATATCTATAGTCACCAGATCATAATCATAGGCCTTTAACTTACCAATATCATGTAATATTGCCCCAGTGTAGAGTAAATCCTGGTCTATTTCAGGAAAAATTTCACATGTTTTTTTGCAAATCATCAAAACCTCTACTGTGTGTTCTAATAATCCCCCCAGATAGTTATGATGATAGATTTTGGCGGATGGGGCATTGTAGAATTCATCAGTGAATGTTTCATCACAAAAAAAGGCTTTAAGAAGATTTTTCAGATGTGGATTCTTAATTTCATTGATGGTTAGGAAGATTTCATTGACCAGTTCATCTTGGTCTTTATGGGAAGTTCGTATATAATCATCCAGATCATATTCATCCTTAGCCATTTTCTGGAAACTGTCAACTTTTATACTGAAGTTGCCAGAATTACGGGGAAACTCATCAACAGTTCCATTAATAGTATAAATACTCTTTTTTTCAATACCCTGATAAATATCATTAGCACCCTGATTAGGAAACATACGTGCAGTTATTTGGCCAGTTTTATCGGTTAAACTGAACTCTATATAATCTTTCCCATTTCTGGCTGTTTTGATAGTTTTATCTGCTATCACAAATGAGGTTTTAATCCTTCTAATCTGGTTCAAATTCTCTATGAAATCTTCTTCTTTTTTAAACATAAAATCTCCTTCAACCATTACTACATAATTTAGAATTAAAACTACATAAATAGGACTAATGAATTTCCTTAATGTATCTGGATATGCTAAAGCAATCTCTTTTATATTAATAATAGATAGATCAAAATGGATATTTAATAAATAAAATGGGCCATTAGCAGGGAGGCAGGTGATTTTGACCAATATTAATTTTTTTGGTGGTGTGGATGAAATTGGTGGCAATAAAATCAGGGTAGAAGGAAAAAACGAATCTTTCTTCTTTGATTTTGGTATGGCATTTTCAAAGGCAAATGATTACTTATCAGAGTTTTTACAACCACGCAAGGCCAATGGAATTCTTGATTTTGTTGAATTGGGCCTGTTACCCTGCATAAAGGGTATTTACCGTGAGGATTACTTAAGGCACGTGGGACTTTCCTATCCCAAAGAGCCTTCAGTGGATGGTGTTCTTATCAGCCACTCCCACGTTGATCACGTGGCTTATGTCCACCATTTACGGGAAGATATCCCTATTTATCTTTCCAATGAGTCATATTTAATTTTAAAAGCCCTGGAAGATACTGGTACATCATCCTTCTCAGAATATCTTCACTTAAAGAAAACATTTTATATGAGTCCTAAAGTACGTGGTGATGGGTATAAAAGAACCAGTACCAAAATAAAACGTGACATCCGAATTGTAGAACCTTATAAAAAGTTTAATATTGGTAACTTCCAGATTAAATCTGCTCCAGTTGACCATTCCCTTCCCGGGGCCTCGGCTTTCATTGTTGAAGGAGAAGAAGAGACTATCGTGTACACTGGTGATCTTCGATTTCATGGTCGGAACCCTGAACTTACACGTAAATTCGTCAGGGAAGCAGCAAAGGCCAATCCAACCATCATGATCAGTGAAGGGACACGTATTGATAAAAAAGAAAATATCAGTGAGGATGAAATTGAACAACGTGCATCAAGTGAAATTGCCAAACATAAGGGTCTGGTGGTGGTTAATTATCCTGTAAGGGATCTTGACCGCTTATTAACCTTTTACAAGGTTGCTCAGGATACTGAAAGAAAACTGGTAATCAGCCTTAAACAGGCCTATCTTTTGAAGCTTTTCCAGGGAACGGATAATGTTTATCCAGATTTATCTGATGTGATAATCTACAAACCCCGTAAAGGTTGGGGTCTTATTGGAGATGATAATTTTGCCTGTGTTGAAGATGAATGGTTGTGTGCTGATAAAATGGGTGCAAAAGAATCCCTCCGGGACTATAAAAAATGGGAGAGAGAATTTTTAGAATACGATAATGTCATAAACTATAAGGATCTCCAGGAAAACCCACAGGATTATATTTTTCGCTGCGATTTTTTCGAGTTGAAAGAATTAATCGATATAAAACCAGCAAATGGTGTATATATCAAGTCCAGTACCGAACCATTTGATAACCAGATGGAAATAAATGAAAAGAAGGTGCATAAATGGTTAAAGTTATTCAACTTACCTTTATTTGATAAAGAGTTCCATGCATCTGGTCATGCCAATGGTCAGGAGATTTTAAACATGATTCGTGATATAAACCCAGAAAAGGTTTACCCGGTACATACTGTTTATAAAGATAAATTCAAAGAACTATGTGATGATGGGATCGAAGTAATTTACCCCATCCTTCATAAAAATTAAAAATTTTGTAAAATGAACTTAGAACTAAAAATCGTTAATAATGGACCGTACTAATAGCAATTGACTTAACTAATTAAAAAATGGAATTAACAACCTTAAAATATGACCATGGAGACATTACTTTGAACTCATTGTTAAAATAACTCCCACTATTAAAGCAACCATTAACAGGACGATCATACTTATTAAAGGTTTATCACTGTTTTTTATACCCAACCATTTTATGAAATACATATTTTCATCTTTTTTGGGAGTTTCCTGCCCCATTTTTTCGTTTTTTGTTTTAATTTTGTTTTGAACAGCTGCTGGAGATGAATTTCTGGATTTGCCTTTTTTGGGGGTATCTGGTGGAGTTGATGTTTTAGATAACTTTGATGTGTGAACTTTCATAGGTTTTGAATTATTTAGAGAGGAAGTTTGTTTAGTATCTGTTTTTTTATCATTTCCTAAAGGTGTAAACTCAGTGTCATCAACAGTTTTCATAGTAAAAGTTGTATTTTCATCAGAATTATCCTGTTTAGAAATATTTGAAGATTCAACCGTCCCAGTTGTAATCCCTGTAATCTCCGGTTTGGTTTCTAATGATCTTATTTGGGATTCTTTAGTTTCTTTGGGTTTAACTTCAGATGTACCGGTTATTTCAACTTCTTTATTGGAAGATCCAATTTCAGGTGTTTCAACTTCATCTAACTTTACACCTGATTGTACTTCTGGTGATTCACTGCCAGATTTTATTACCTGCGAATCTTTAAACATCAATGGATCTGATATATTTTGTGATTCTTCTGATTTTTTTCCTTCGGATATTTCTCCTTCAGACAATTTTCCTTCAGATACTTCTCCTTCAGATACTTCTCCTTCAGATACTTCTCCTCCAGATACTTCTCCTCCAGATACTTCTCCTCCAGATACTTCTCCTCCAGATACTTCTCCTTCAAATACTTCTCCTTCAAATACTTCTCCTTCAGATACTTCTCCTTCAAATACTTCTCCTTCAGATACTTCTACTCCAGTTGATGGTAGCAGATGATCCTCATGGATCGTTAAATTCGATTCTCCTTTAGTAAGTGAAGATTTTAAGGATTTGTTGGGATCTGTTGATTCATCAGGTGAAGAAATCCTGAGTGGTTTTGTTTTCCTTTCTTCCTTGATTTTGATCAAACCAGTTTCATGAACCGGTTCAGAAACTTCAGTGGTGACGTTAATAGATTTATGAATGTTGTTCCTATAGTTCTCTCTATTTCTCGATTTAAATCCATGTTTTTTTGATTTAATCTGATTTACGGCAATTTCAGCGTATAATTTAAGGGATCCGTTTTCTTCTTTTATAACTTTATCTAAATGTTCTAAAGCTCTTTCATCACCAACAGCTGCAAGTGCTTGAGCTGCTTCCTGTCTTATTTTTTGATCATCATAATATAATGCATTGACAAGACCTGTAACATCTTTATTTTGTTTTAATTGAGTTACATTCGGCTCAGAATAATAGTAATAACGCCGGTAATAGGCTCGGTTTTTGACAAGGGGCTCTTTTTTAGGGGATAACTCTGATTTAACCTCAGTTTTTCCATCATGTGACTTTTTTTTAAGTTCTTTGAGAGCATCAGATTTTACTTCATCATGTTTTCTTTTTCTTAGACCATCTAGGTTTTCCACGTACACTAAAGGGCCATAACATTCACATGCCACAAAATCTTCTGAGGATTCACCCTCCTTAAGTTTATAGTAACCTCCACAATTTTGACAGATTAAATAACCCATTATCTCACCAGAAATGAACCATATTATATTTTACTAATGATTTATCATAATATTAATTGGCAGACATTTAAATAAATTTTTTTTAGCATATAAATTGACTAACACCGCATGAAATTTTCTTAAAGTGGTTTTTTATCTTTAAAAAAATGTTTTATTCAATTATATTCTAATATTGCTCACTTATCAACAACAAAGCTTCAAAAAAAATTCTTGAACTTATGCATAGAACTTAATAGGGAATATATTATTAAATTGATTAGTACGATCTTAGTGATTAGTTTTTGAGAATATTATGAGTACTTTTTGCATCCAGTTTCCAGTCCCTTGATCATTTTAGATTTAAGTTCTTCGTAATTGGTTATGGCTCCAGGACCTATATGGAGGATAATATCCCCTGGTTTTGAATGTTTAATGGAAAGTTCACCCGCTGTAACCATATCTTCAACAGCTATTTTGAGACAATTTGAATCTTTAGCACCACGTAGTACCTCATTAGCAGATTCCATATCAAGAATACCAGTGGTTTCATTGTATCCGCTGGCAATAATTACATGTGCATGTTTTCCCAGTATTTTTCCAATCTGGAATTTATCCCGGGGATTGGTACTGTCAGGGTTATCTATTAAAATTATTAAATTAGAATTGCCAGTTACAGGAAACTCTTCTAAGGTGGAGAGGATACCTTCAGGTACAAAAGCAGCATCAAAATGAACTTCACGATCAGAATATTTTCCTATGTATTCTAAATGTCCGGATATTCCTTTAAACTTACTCAGAGCATCTTCAATTGATTCCACTTTTAAACCATAGGCAAGTCCCACAGTTGCAGCTGCTACTGAATTTTCGAAGTAATATCCGCGAAGATTAAATTCTGTTTTAAATTCTCCTTCACGTGATTTTATTTTATATTTTATTTCAATGTTACCATCTGCAAGAACACCTGAAACATCACATAACTGATTTCCAGTGCAGTAAAATATGGGTTTTTGAGTTGATTTTAATAGGTCTTTGCATTGTATATTGGAAATCAGAATATCTGTGGAATGGGTTATCATGAGTTTTCTCTGGATATATTTTTCCAGGGATCCTTCAAATTCCGATAAATGGTCTGAATATAAGTTAGTCATAAGACCAATCTTAAGTTTTAACTCTGAAAGTAGGCGGATTGTTCCATGGGGAAGTTCTAAAACAGCAATATCACTTTTAATATGGTCACCGTTAATAATTCCTTCGACTATCACTTCACTGAGAAGATTGCCTGATTGGGAGGAACAGGTCCATACGTTGTAACCAGCATTTTTAAAGATTTCAGAAATGATATGGGTGGTGCTGGTCTTTCCAAGGGTTCCGGTTACTCCAATAACATCCATATTAATTGAATTTTCTAATATTTTTGCTATGTCCTCATTAATCAGCAATTTTAGTTCATTATCCACCAAGTAATGTCTGATTGTAGACTCCTTGGGTATGTTAGGAGAAATGTAGAATGCATCAACATCTTCAATGTCAGTGGGATCATCCCATCCCAATTGAAGATTCACACCTTCTTCTTCCATTTTTTTTAAGGTTTCTTGCACATCCTCTGGAAAATCTTCAAACTTTTTTTGATCAGTAATCATAACTTGATGACCAGCATAATTTAGAAGTCTGGCTGCTGGTCTCCCAGCGTTACCTGCACCAATAACAACACACTTCATATGTATTATCTCCACACTTAGATTCAACTTACCGTTAAATATACTTTAACATGACTTCAACCCTAATTGAAACTATATTGGTTATAGTTAGTAGTATCCAAACTAGATCCTAACATTATAAACTACTATAAAATGACACCAAAAGTTTGATATTAAAATTCTATCTGTTAATGATTATTATTAGATTTGCCATATATTAAAATTTATTCTATTTCTAACACTCTCTGTAGGTAATACTTAATAAGATAAGATTATACGATTTTTAGGAGGATAAATGATAAACACGAGCAATAGAATGCATTATTGCATTTGATAAATCTTGTCCATCAAATTCTCCCTTGAAAAGGTATTCCTGAGCACCCTCTTTTAAGGTTTGCAGTGCAATTTCATCATTGAAAAGGGCAGTGAATATTACAATAGGAACTTCCGGAGCGTTATTATGTACACTTCTAAATGTGGAAATACCTTCACTATCTGGGAGACGCAGATCCAGTAATACCACATCGTAGTTACTGGTTTTTAATTCAATAAGACCATCTTGAAGTTTGTAACAATGAATTAAAATGTAATCAAATTCTTTTACTCTCTCCAACATTGCTTCTAATGCTCTGGCATGATTCGGGTCGTCTTCAATCAGAAGCACCATTATGGGCCTACTTTTCACGTTATGTCCCCATTAAATGACTTATCCATTTAAATGTTATTAATTGATTATTTGCTATCCATAATTAAATCATTCTAAAAAAAGGTAATCACAATTAATAAATATAATAACCTTTTTGAATAAGAATTTTCATAAAAATATGACTCATTTGTTGATACGAAACCTATTATTAATGGTTAGTAATTTAACTTATTATCCTAAAAAACCAATTAAACTTATTATATTATAAAATAAACTTACGATATTTTACGATAAATATATACGGTAGTTATCTTCAATTTTGTGAAAAGAATAAGTATATGTTAAGGAGAATAATTGATGTACTAAAGTTATAACATTTTTAAAAGGATAGATGTGGTAGAAGATGACCGTGAAAATTAACGAAAACTATCTGTTACTGGAAAGCAATTACATTTTTATTGAAATTAATCAACGAGTTGAAAAATATCAAAAAGAAAACCCTGATGCTGAAATCATCCGGATGGGTATTGGTGATGTAACCCGACCTTTACCCAAAGCAGTAACCAATAAATTCACTGAAGCAGTGAATGAAATGGGTAAAGCTGATACATTCCATGGTTATGGTCCAGAACAGGGATACGATTTTCTAATTGAAACAATAATCAAGGGGGATTATGAACCTCGCGGAATTAAACTATCCAACGAGGAAGTGTTCGTCAGTGATGGTGCTAAGTGTGATACTGGTAATATTCAGGAAATATTTGACCTGGAGAACATTGTAGCAGTTACTGATCCAGTTTATCCTGTATATGTGGATAGTAATGTCATGGCAGGACGGACAGGACCCATGGAAGAAGGTGGTCGTTATCAAAATCTGGTTTACATCCCCTGCACAGAAGATAATGATTTTATACCTGAACTTCCCAAAACACCTGTTGACTTGATATATCTGTGTTACCCTAACAATCCCACCGGAACTGCATTGACCAAAGAACAACTTTCAGTGTGGGTGAATTATGCTAAGAAAAACAATTCCATCATCTTATTTGATGCAGCCTATGAAGCTTACATCAGGGAAGATAACATACCACATAGTATTTATGAGATTGAAGGTGCCCGTGAAGTGGCCATAGAGTTCAGAAGTTTTTCAAAGAATGCTGGTTTTACAGGCACACGTTGCGCATACACAGTAGTGCCCAAAGAAGTGATGGGTTATGATAATGAAGGCCATCCTCATTCTTTAAACAGTTTATGGAACCGCAGACAGACCACCAAATTTAATGGAGTTTCTTATCCAGTACAGGTAGCTGCCAGTGCAGTTTATTCACCGGAAGGGCAAAAAGAGATCAATGAATCCGTTGATTATTATATGAAAAATGCCAGTATCATTAGGGAAAGTTTAAGAGCTCTGGGTTTGAGTATTTATGGTGGAATTAACTCACCATACATCTGGATAAAAACACCGGGTGATATGGATTCCTGGCAATTCTTTGATCTGTTACTCAACGAAGCCCACGTAGTAGGCACCCCTGGTATTGGTTTCGGTCCAAGTGGAGAGGGATATCTCAGATTAACTGCTTTTAACACCCTGAAAAATACCAAAGAAGCTATGGATAGGATATCCAATCTATCCATTTAAATATTTTTTTAATTTAACCAATTCTTTATTCAATTTCTTTATTTGAATAATTATTTAATTTAATTCCTTTATTTCACTAATTCTTTCATTTTTTGTAAAAAATCAATGGAAAATTAATTACAACAAACTCATGTAATCCTTTAAAGCTTCTTTATAACTCCGAATTTTGTCGTATCCTTCCATTTTCCAGTTATAGTTTTCAAGAACAGAATATTTAGGTCTTGGAGCTGGACTGCCAAATTTTTCTGTGGTTACAGGATTCAGTTCCACATTTTTCCCGGCGATTTCGAAGATTAACTGGGCATATTCAAACCATGAACAGTGGTCACTGTTGGTAATATGGTAAATACCATAGGCTGGTTTTTCTATTAATTGAGCAATGGATTTTGCCAGATCAAGAGTGTAGGTGGGAGATCCTATCTGGTCGCTTACAACTGAGATCTTATCATGGGTTTTGGCTAATTTTAGCATGGTGGTGATGAAGTTGGGTCCGTGGAATCCATATAGCCATGATGTTCTGACTATGTAAAACTTGTCCAGTAGGTCACGGATGTAGACTTCACCTAAATGTTTAGTTTTACCATAAACACTTAATGGATTGGTCTGGTCGTATTCATAGTATGGACTGCCTTTATCACCATCAAACACATAATCTGTACATATATAAACCAGTGCACTGTCAGTTTCCCTGCAGGCCACTGCCACGTTCCTGGTTCCCAGAGCATTAACATGATATGCAAGATCTGCTTTGGATTCACTTCCATCAACATCGGTAAAAGCAGCTGCATGCACTACCACATCAGGGTTAATGTTTCGGACGGTTTCAATGGTTTTATCTATATCTGTGATGTCCAGAGTCCAGATAGTTGTGGTGCTGATATCGTGGTTCGCTGATAAAACATCCACTAAATCATGGCCTAACATTCCTTCAGAGCCTATAATCATTACTTTCATATTTTTCAACCCATTAAAGTTTATTAATCCTATTGTAAAAATATTAATCCATAATCGATTCTGAATTTTAAACTTAAGTAGAGTATTCTTTATACTTAAGTAGAGTATTCTGAATTAATACGTACATAATCGTAGCTAAGGTCACAGCCATAGGAGGTGGCACTGTAGTCTCCAAGGGCCAGGTCAATGGTTATCTTTATTTTTTCACGTTCCATTATACTTTCAGCCAGCTCCAGTGCATCATTTTCTTCTGAAGCCATAATATTTCCATTATTGACTACATCAACAAAGCGTTCCCCATCCTCCAGACGAACGCTGATAATTTCTTCATCCATATGAGCTCCTGAGTAACCAACTGCAGCAACGATCCTTCCCCAGTTTGGATCAGCCCCAAATAAAGCTGTTTTTACCAGGGGAGATGTAACTATGGATTTAGCTGCAATTTTAGCATCCTGTGAGTTTTGGGCACCCTTCACTTCCACTTCCATGAACTTGGTTGCACCTTCACCATCTTGGGCCAGCATTTTAGCCAGTTTGCCACACAAGTATTCCAGGGCTTCCTGAAAATTCTTGTCGATCTTCCCCTGACCTGGCCGTGCCATGAGTACAACTATGTCATTGGTACTTTCATCTCCATCAATAACCACCATGTTGAAGGTGTTATCCACTGCTTCTTTGAGAGATTTTTCAAGTTCATCAGGGCTGGCCTGGATATCTGTAACTATAAACGAAAGCATGGTTCCCATGTTAGGGGCGATCATACCTGAACCCTTGGTTATACCCCCAATACAAATCTTTTCACCAGTATTTAGGGTTGTTTCCACTGCATATTCTTTGGGATAGGTGTCAGTGGTCATAATAGCTTCGGCAGCATTTCTAGATGCCTGGGCAGAATTTTTAAGTCTCCGTAGGGCATGGGAAATGAGATTACTGATTTCAGGCAGGGGGAGTTGTCTGCCAATAATTCCAGTGGATGCTACTGCAACATCTTCAGCAGGAATGTTGAGATTTTCGGCAGCCTGAAAAGCCATGAGTTGTGCATTTTCAACACCCTTCTTCCCTGTGAAACAGTTGGCATTGCCACTGTTAGCAACGATTGCAGAAAGTTTCCCATTTTTTACAGCTTCTCTGGTGACTAAAATTGGGGCAGCCTGTACTTTGTTACTGGTGAACACTGCTGCAACACTACTTTCAGGGTAATGGATAACTGCAACTCCATAATTATCTTCACAGGCACCAGCAGCCCTAACATTATCCACAGCACATATTCCGCCTTCAATTTTTTTCATATTAGACACACCTTTAGAAACTGTACAAATACTATTCCAAATAATATTACATTTGTGAATTAGATATTATACCTGTACAAATATTAAATTAATTAACATATAATGAATTTACTAACATATAATGAAATATATCAAGATTTAAAGAGATTCAAAGACATTCTGCACGCTTAATAAAGAAGTGATTGGTATGGATTAGTTTTTAGGGATTCAAAGTATTATCAGTGGTGTTGTTGGTGGATGGCTGGTTTTGTTGAGTGTTTGATTGGGTGTTTTCTTCATAAACATCTTCAGAATTTGAAGATGTATCTACAACAGAAGCAGTGTTAGTTGGTTCGTTAGTGGTATTTTCCACATCGTAGATTA
Organism: Methanobacterium petrolearium; assembly: GCF_017873625.1. Lineage (NCBI taxonomy): Archaea > Methanobacteriati > Methanobacteriota > Methanobacteria > Methanobacteriales > Methanobacteriaceae > Methanobacterium > Methanobacterium petrolearium. The sequence goes on from NZ_JAGGKL010000003.1 coordinate 15,094, forward strand.
TGGGAAGCTTAGTAGAAGTATTGTTATTGGAATAAGATAAGGGAGTGTCGTCGAGAGTTAACCCTGTAAATATGCTGGCTCCGGTACCACACCCAAAGGCAATGAAAGACACTACCAGGGCAACAGCAGCTTTTGCTTTAATATCTTCCCTCATAATCTAAACTCCTTCTGATTTTTTAGTTATTAGTGTATATTGTTTTTATTCTAATTAATTTTTATCCAGATTTTATCCTTATTCTATTTATTAATATTTGAATTTCTTAGCTATATTGATTCAATCGGCTGTTAAATGATATCAAGCGGTAACTGCATAAAGTAAAGCTAATCCAATTGCCACCAGACCAAATTCCCAGTGTCCGATATTCCATCCAATTAGAGTGACAATGAAAACAAAAATGAAAATCAAAATCACTCGTCCGGCTTTTTCCTGCAGGAATTCCACAATGGTACGACTGAACTCTGATGGCACATAGTAGGCATAGACACCATCGGCTAAGTCAAAAACCATTACTGGAGAATTGTTCCATATTTTAATATCATCCGCCATCTGGGCCCTTTCTCCTGCCTCACGACGACTTTTTCCAATACCAACACGTAGTCTGGCGCCGTTGTTTAGAGCGTGCCAGGCGGAATCTATTCCTGCACGAAGGGCAGCATCTTTGGTGGGTAAGTTAGCAATGAGGTCGTCTCCACCTTCACGATAACCTTCTATTTTCCCTTTACACTCTTTTTCAATGAAGTCTTTGATTTCGTTCATGATTTCAAGGAGTCTGTCTCGGCCCTGTTCTTCAATGAACTGTGTTGAGTCAAATGCATCTATGAAAAGGTAATTATCGTAAACTGCTGGTGTTCCTTCAAGTTTAGTAAGTTTACTGGAGAATACAATAGCAAATTCACCACCAAGTTTGGTGAATCCAACACCGGAAGTTTCTCCGATTTGTTTGTTGAGGTTGATGGATCTTTCGATGGCAGCAGCTCCAGTCATGCCTGCAGCTGCTCTGACTTCTATCTCCTTTTCCATACCCACCTTTATTAACTCAATACCCACCCGTATAGCATCATTTTTTGATAAAAGTCGTGACACGATCTCGGTGTTGCTTCTTTCTACAATCACACCGTTTTCTTTCTTGATAATTTGCACGAACTGGTCGATGATCTGCTTGTTACCACTGAATACTTCCACATAGAGGTATCGGTCACTGCCCATTATTATGTTACTTAAAAGGGCGTATTCATTGACGTTATCCTCTGCTGGTTTTATTTCAACGAACCTGCGATTATCAGGGATGTTGCCGCTGCCTAATTCGGTTACCAAGTTATGAAAAATGTTTTCAGTACTAATATGGGCTTTATCTATTTCAAGAAGCATGGTACGGGTGTAGTTGACCATTTCCACATATTCTTGTTCCCTTTCATTGGTAGGATAATATTTGGTACCTATACTTAAAACCCGGTGTTTTAAAAGAAACCCAAATAGTGTTCTTAAAGGGTAATTACCAGCCATTTACTTGTCTCCTCCCTTTTCCAAGTTTATGTCATAGTGGCCTGGTTTTTCCATCAGCATACTTGGTTTCACGGATACTATGGGGAATTTCCAGGTGCCTAACCTGGCAGCAACTGTGCTGGCAATATTACGGGAGTTTTTCTTAATAAATGAGTAGTCGTGATCATTAATTGTAATATTCACATCAAAGGGAGATTCTTCAAGTATTTCCTCTGAATAAATAATGTTTAGTTCAAATGTTCCGGGTTTGGTGAACAGATCGTTCCGAACGGCAACCAGTGGGGCGTGATCCAATTTCAAACGATCACCAACTGTTACAGCAATGTTACCTGCGTTTCTAACCGCTTCCTGATAATCTCTGGGGCTAATCAGAACGAATATTATGAAATCACTGGTTGTTTCCGCATCTTCCACCATTTGCATGACCTTATCAAATAAGGGTATTTTCATGAACATTCCTTCAAGTTTGGTGTCAATGCCTTCATCTCTACTTTTTGATATTCTATCAATGGCCTCTTTAGCTACTGCAATACCGGAAAGTTTCTTGTTCTTTTTTAATTTGTATGATTCATAGCCTTTCTTCTCAAACTCTCCCAAGGTCTGAGTACAAATCTTTTGCAGGATGTTTTTAATCTTTTTGGGCTTGGCAGAGCTACCTATGCTTATTTTCCCATTAATAAATTTGTAAGGAATTCTGCGACTGTTGATATCTCTGAATTCATCGTAAAATTCTCTGAAAGCATCGTTAGATAATATTTTTGCATCTTGTTCCTCAGCAATTTTCAGGATGTAGTGATCAGCATTGGTGCCAGAGGGCACCTGGTGTACCTTTTCTTCATCAAGAAGTTTGTTGAATTCATCTTTCTCATCTATCTCATGTCTCAGCGATGCATCTGCAATGAGAATTGGATGATAGCCTAATTTTTCAAGTGTTTCTGTTGCACTTAGCAAGTTTTTTAGGCTGGGTTTTCCACCCTTTTTTTCAAAGTGGGCTACGTTAGATGCATCCACAATAATCTGCAATAAATCACCTACACCTGTTTTCATACTTGGCCAGACAGTTTGTTTTTCCATCGGCACTGTTTAAGAGAATTTCTATATAATCATCATCTATAATAACTGTGTTGAATGATGCTGGATCCTTGCCCCTGAGCTTCAGTGAGGATACTGTTCCTGCAGTGGCGAAGGCAGTGTTTTGAACCATCCAAACATGAGGTACATGTTTATGTCCTGACAGAACTAAATCTGCATTTTTACTTATTATAGAGTAGAGAATATCTCCTGCATCACTTAAAACATTTCGTTCCCTTCCAGTTCTGGGTACAGGTATGATATGGTGATGCAAGGCTATGATTTTATACATTCCATTCTGGGTAGCATCATCCAGTTGTTCTTCCATCCAAGCTTGTTGGGCTCGTCCAACTTTCCCATAATTCAGATCAGGTTCACTACTGTCCAACCCCATTATTTTCAGACCGCTTTTCAGACCATTTAAAACTTGAAGAGTTCCATAACGATCTCTTATGAGCTCACGGAAGCATTGGTCTCCCACATGCCTTGCATCATGGTTTCCTGGAACAACCATTAGTGGGGATTTTATATTTTCTATGTACCCTGCGGCCTTTTCCATTTCCATATAGTATCCGTTTTCAGTAAGATCTCCGGTTATGATGGTAACATCGGGTGCCATGTCATTGATGGTGTCTATGGATTGTAAGAGTAATTGTTCCTGAAATGATATGGATCCTATATGGAAATCAGAGATATGGGCAATTAAAACCATTAACTTAACCTCAATATAGCCTCAGCCAGATCACCATTGGTTTCTAGTAATGTTCTTCTGGCTTCTTCAGGACTGACCCCTGTTTGGGTGGCTACTAATTCCACATCATCATCAGGAATAACCAGTTCAGCTTCAATTTTCCGTTCCTTGGTTTTTCCAGATATTTGATAGGTATCCTGTCCCATGAAATTCATCAGGTTAACTTTAGGATTGTTAATAATTAGTTCTTTGTTCTTGAATTTGATTATTACTTCACTAACTCCTTTAACATCTTTCATGTCCATGCCCATTTGTTTCATGGCTCTTTGCATCTGTTTAAGTTGTTTGGGATTCATACCTGCACTGGGTATCATTAAAAGCCTCCTTTTCTAGTTTTTACTGCTTGACCTGTTTTAAAATCATGTATTTCTTTTCCGTTTAATATTGACTTTCCGAAGGCCAGGAGCTGGTCTTGTTCATTCACAATCAATACTTCATCCTTTGCATGGATATCTATATCACAATTTATAACGAATTTAGCAAATATACTTTTTCCTTCCCGAGCAAAGGGTTCTGCATCTTCATTAACCACAACCCTATTTTTGGGGTAGGGGAGGAATTTATGCAGTCTACGCGCTCCCTCACGTGCCAGTACAAAAACACCGTCACTGGCTCTTAATGTGGCGATAAGTTCTTCTTCATCATAAACATGGCGAATTTTCCCAGTCTTCCGACTTTTTACTATGTTCATCTCTTTATTAAAAAGATCTTCCCCTGCACCAGCCCCAAACTGGTAATCGGCTATCATCTTTATCCTTTTATGATCATTAACCATTATTTTTAGAGGTTCAGGAAATTGGAATAATTCACCCATTGTGAATGTTTTTTTAAGTCTAAATGTTTCTACCACTTCTTCACTTATTATTATCTCATCAAAACTTTTCACATAATCGTGTAGAATTTCATTTACACTTACAATGGAATCTTCATCAAAATGTTCTGGTGATTCATTCTGAGCCAGTGGATAAACCTGATCCAGTTCCAGTGGAATTATTCCAAATGGCACATCAACTACTGTTATCTGCATTTCTTCAAATTTGGGCATTACTCCATTCGATTTACCGCCAATATGATAAAATCCTTGAGAAATATCATTTAAATGTTCTGAATAAGGTTTAGATGAACGAGGAAGCAGTAATACTGTCTTTGCAGGAGAAATTCTGTGCATACGTTTCAGGTGTCTGAATACTTCTGGACGATTTAATGATTCTGGTCCAGAATAAAAGAACGCTGATTTTTTGTAAGGAGGATCATATTTATCAAAATCTTCCTGGTAGTTTTTTAAACTGCGCAGTGCTTCTAATAAGAATGGATGTGCACGGCACCGTTGTTCTACAAGTTCCCATAGGCTTCCATCAATAATTGCTTGACGTATCTGCCTTATCTCAGCAAAACTAATCATCAAGTTATGTCTGGCCAGGAGTTCTACCCTTTCTGATTTTTCCATCTGGCGCAATTCATCAGGTGTGTAATTGGTGCAAACTTCACAGGAACAGGGCATTTCGTGAAGGTTTTCCAGTTTCAAAGTTCCATTAGGCATTAAAAGCCTTTCAGCTTCCGCATATAAAATGTAAGCAGCTGAATCAAAGAGATCACAACCCATTGCCACAGCCAATGCAAATATCATGGGGTGTCCAGCTCCCATTAGGTGACGGGGTCTTGAATCAGGTAGATGAGTTACAGAGGCCATGACCACTTCCACTAACTCCCTATAACGATAGGATTCCATTAATGGAACTACTGCTCCAATGGGATGTAGTTGGAAGTCCATTTTCCCCAGGATATCAGCACATTTGCTGCGTAGATCAGGGTATGTGGATCCTTGAACCACTGAGTTTAGCATGAGATCTTTTCTTACTTCCAGGGATTCTTCTGCCCTTTGAAGGGTTATTTCCAGTTCTTTTTCGGCACGTCTCCTTTTAACTGATGGAGGTGTGGGTATGTCCAGAGAAGTTCCAATATCTGTGCCTATTTTCTCCTGAAATTCAATGATCTGTTTATTGGTAACCTGAACATCACCGTATGTTGAAAGCTGGAAAGAGCCAGAATCCGTCATTATAGGACCATCGAAATTTATTAATTTATGAACACCTTTTGTTTCAGCAATGCCCCTTAAATCTTCATTTTTGTAGATGAGATAGGCATTGGTTATTACTATTTCTGCTCCGTATTCTTTAACATCAATGGTTTGTTTGCCAGGATGTATGACTGGCATGAGCGCCGGGGTTTTTATATTCCCATGGGGTGTTTTAAGGACTCCTAATCTTCCTCGGGCATCCTTATATTTTATTTCAAAGTTCAAATTTTCACCTATATTCCTTCATAAAAATTATTTACTGTTTGTAATATTAGTTAATCGTTTCTCCATTTCCTTTATACGTGCCCGGGAAGTTGAGGGTCTTTCCTGTTTACATGTACATATGCATTCTGAAAACTGGGGGCATACCAGGTAATGTGACTTTTCACAATCTAAACCTGTGATCCCGACATCTCTTAAATGTTTTAATGCTCTTCTTTTTATTTTCTCATCTTCTATATCCCGTGCTAAATAAACTGGTGTTTTCACAGTAGATGCTATTTTATAATTGCCCCTGGCTTTAATTCGTTCTTTTTGACGTTGTTGTTTAAGGGTTTCGGGTGAACTGGTTAATTGAGGATCTTTAAATGGTATTCCTGCATCAGACAAAGCAATCATACGCTCGTCATCATTATTCAGGGGTTTGGTTATTTTTTCTATATTTGGAGAAGCAATTGTTCCTCCGGAACGTCCCATTGATGGTCCTTCACCCACTTCCAAACCAGTATAAAGAAGTGCATATCTTACCGGTGCAGATGAAGTATAGGTTAATATAACACCGTCGTCTGTGAGCAGATCCTTTATTTTAAAAATTAATTCCTGACTGTAGAGTTCCGGTGATTTTTGGGGGCTAAATGGATCGAGAAAGACAGCATCATATTTTTTGTTTTTGGAGATGTTCATCAATACTTTCCTGGCATCCTGGCAATGTACACGTATGTTGACATTATCCGGGATCTTTTCTTTCTCCCACGGATATGTTAAGATTTTCTGGTTGATAAGATAAGTTTCCACCGCCTTCTTAACCATGTTGTGATATTTTATGGGGCTTGGTATTATTAAAGAAGCAGCCAAAGTCTCCCAGGATACCTCAACCATGTCTATCTCAATTTGTTTGAATTCTAATTTATTGTTGGTATTAAAGTCTGATTTATTGTTTATATCGGATTCTGATTTATTTACATTGGGCCCTAATTTATTGATTACATTGGATTCTGATTTATTGTTTACTTTGAAAAATGCTTCCAGTGCCGCTGCGGTATTGATGCCCAATCCACTACAAATGTCAAGGATTTTGACTTCGTTATTCTCCCAAATATTTAGAGGTTCCACAAATTTAATCCGTGCCTCGGAAATAGCACCATGAGTAGTGTGCATAGTTTCTGAAGCATCATTTCGAACTGATGAACGTAATGTGAAGGAACCATCTGCAGTTTCCACCAAATATTTCCTGATTTTCACAGCTGCCAGATGACGAGCGTTAACATCACCTCTCATCTCAGCTTCACACCAATTCCTTATTAAGGAAATAACATCCCGTTCAAGAGTTAAAGGACTGTATATTGGATTTTCAGTGATATCTTTCATAAAAAACTCATATTATAACGTCAATACTTGGATTGCAAATTTTTTTAGAAAAATGTTAAATCAATCAGATTTTTAATTATTAAAGGATCATATTCTTTCGATTAAAAGATTACATTGTTTTAATTAAATGCATTTATTAGTTTTAATGTAGGAACTATACTGTTAATTTATAATAAATAATAAGTTTAATAACAATTTCATTAAAATAATTTCTGGACTGTAAATGTAAAATATATTTTAAACATACAACTACTTAAAACTAAGGAAATATGAATTATCATCCAGTTAAATGAATTAATTTAAAGTTTAGATGTTTCATCCATATTGATTAGGAGGAATATATTTGGTAAAAATTATTGGAATTGTTGGAAGCCCTAGAAAAGAAGGTAACACTTACACATTAGTAAAAGAAGCCCTTATAGCTGCTGAAAATGTTGGGGCAGACACTGAATTGATCCATTTGGGGAATGCTGAAATAGAACCATGTATTGCCTGTGATATATGTAAAAGCACTGGTGAATGTTCCATATATGATGATATGCAGGATATAACCAGTAAACTCCAGGAAGCCCATGGAATAATAATTGGCAGTCCAGTATACTTTGGAAATGTCACTTCTCAAATAAAGATGTTTATGGACCGCTCCCGTCCACTCAGGATAGACTTCAAACTGAAAAATAAAGTTGCCGGAGCAATCAGTGTGGGTGCATCTAGAAATGGAGGGCAGGAGACAACTATCAATGCAATCCATCAATTTTTATTAATCCAGGACGCCATTATTGTTGGTGACGGTGCCCCTAAGGCCCATTATGGGGGAACAGGTGTGGGCGGTGCTAAAGAAGATTGTGAAAGTGATGAAATTGGTTTGGAAACCTCCCGTAACCTGGGCACTAGAGTGGCAGAACTGACCTTTAAAATAAACAAATAACTGACAGATAACACCTGAATAAAGAACATTATAACCATGGAAATGAAATCAATTACCCATGAATGGGGAGGAAAAACAAGTTGACCAATGAAACAGAACAGTTTCTCAAAAAATATGGGAAAAAAATTTTCATTGTCATGCCTGCATTCAATGAATCCAAAACAATTGAGAATGTTATGGAGGAATTACTGCTCCAAGGGCTGCAACTCGTAGTGGTTGATGATGGTTCTCATGATAAGACTCCATTTTTAGTGGAAAGAGTGCAGAAAAAGTATCCGGAACAGGTACGTTTGTACAGACACCCAATTAACCGGGGATTAGGAGCAGCAATTCGTACAGGTGTTGAAGCATGTATTCTTGAGGATCCCCATGTAATTGTAACCTTTGATGCTGATGGTCAGCACCATGTCGATGATCTGCTTCCAGTTATTAAGCCAGTTATTGAAGATGATGCAGATGTTGTAATTGGAATCAGAGATTTTCATGTGATGCCTTTTCGCAAAAAATTTGGGAACGTGGTGATGAACATCATCACCAGCATTTTCTACCGAATAAGTGTTAATGACTCTCAGTCAGGACTTAGAGCACTCTCTTTAGATGCAGCCAAAAACATTGAATTACATTCACGGGATTATGGAGTGTCCTCAGAACTTATAGGTGAAGTCAAACGAAAACAACTAAAACTGGTAGAAGTGCCAATTGAAACAATTTACACTGATTACTCCCTTTCTAAGGGTACTGATACTAGAATTGGACTTAAAATTCTTGCCAAATTGATCAAAAATATTTTTAAATGAAAAGGAGGATATTGAATGTTAATATACCAATTTATTGGAATAATCATAGGTATAGTGGGTATAATAATATCAATTGTAAGGTTTAAGGATGGAAAAATGTCCTTGGGCATGCTCATAGTTTGGATTGCTATTTGGATCCTGCTGATTATATTCTCACTTTATCCTACTGCTACCTCCTTACTGTCTAGTATCACAGGCATAGGAAGAGGATTGGACATTATTCTCATATTTGGGTTAATAGGTTCATTCTATTTCATATTCAAAATTTATGGTATGATTGAGAATGTTGAAGAAGAGATCACCCAATTGACCAGGGAAATTGCCTTGAATCAAGGAAAAAATCCTAATGAAAAATTAGATGATGAAAAATAACAATCATTTAATGAATTCTTTAATATTTTGAATCTAATACTTCTTTTAATAAACTTACAAATTTCTCTCCAGGGTTAGGAGACGGAATTTCAATATATTTTGGATTTACTGGTGAATAAAATCTTTCAAGATCATTTAGACTTTTTAACTCTTTCAGGAATTCTTTTAACTCTGTTAGAGTGGTGAAACTTCTACATATTCCCAATTTTTCAAAATCATCAACTGGTATGTTGAAATTCTTAAATTGAATGCTTAATTTAGAATTTAAGGCAGCTTCAGTAAGAGCTGTGGAACTGAAAGATATGAAAATATCATTATTTTTTAGGGTAGTCTCTAATTTCTCACCCTTTGGGCAGAATTCAATTTCAGGCAAATTCGTTTTTAATAAATTTAAATTTTCACCTTGATGCGATCTGTAACTAAATTTGAACCCTAAATCTCTGCACAGACTGTTAAGCTTTTGTAGAAAATCCTTCTTTAAATTGAATATATTCTCATAATATAATTCTAGGGGTTGTCCCAAATAAACAACTCTTTTATTATATTGAAACGGTTTTTGTACCTGAGTGGAAATGGGATATCCCAATATCTTTACTTCCTGGTTATGTTTGACGTTTGATTTTAAATATAAATTCTTAAAATATTCACCCCAGACAAAAACATAATCCACATACTGACCGGCAAATATTTTTTCTTTTCTAGAATAAATACCGTGTTGAATCTCAACTGTAGTTATTCCCAGTTCCCTGGCTACTAACACCATAAGTCTTGTTTCCGGAGTATGGTCATGACTTAAAATAATTACTTTAGGATTTATCTTTCCAAAAACATCCATTAAATTTTTGAAACTTTTTTCTAACAGATCATCATTGTAATCAAGTATCCCCTTATAAAGGTCTTTATAAATTGAATAAAGAGAATAATAATTGATTTTTCGTGTTAAAGACCCTGTAAATGGCTTTATATTTATGCCAAAAAAAAGAGGGTTGTAGCTTAGTTCTAAATGATTTATTATACTTGGATATTTGTTCAACAAATCATGGACCAAAATATCGTTGTTATCTTTATTGTAAAAGTTAGAAACCCCGTAACAAATCTTTGATACGATCCCTACTACGCTAAAAATAGGATAATTAGAAAGAAAATTATTTAAATTATTTAAAAGATCCTTTTCATAGTTAGCAACACCCATTTCTATGAAAATTTCAACGGGTTCTTCGTATAAATACCATCTCAAATCTTTTTTAGGAATCATATTAATCTTAGAATAATGTAAAACTGATCATTGAATGATTTCATAGTTTGACAAATCAATTTCAACTTTAACATCATTAATATTCTAAATCATAATTAATCATATAATAATATTTCATCCCAATCTTTGATAATTTTCTTGTTGGAAAAATCTTCTGCCCTTCCACTACCATGGGAATACGTTTTTCTCAAAGATGAATCTTCAATTATCCTTATCATCAGATCTGATAACATCTTTTCAGATTCATTCAAGGGTACTTGTTCTAAATTTTTAAATAAAAGTTGGTTGGGGAAGTTTTGTGTGAGAATAGCATGTTTACCAAAATAAGGATAATCAACATCCTTGTCCAAATCAAGTTCAGGACTGAGAACTTCTCTCGGACCAACTTTGCAGTCTGTGGATATTATGGGAAGATCCATTGAAAGCGCTTCCACTAAGACCAGCCCAAATCCTTCCCATAGAGAACTTAAGATGAAACAATCACTTTTTTTTAGAAAGGGAAATACATTTTCCTGTTCACCTAAAAGAAACACATTTTCATTCAAATCAAGATCATCAATTAAACCTTCCAAATTCTTTCTTAGATCAACTTTTAAATCACCTTTTCCTAAAATAAAGAGTCTGGCATTTTGATGTTTATCCACCACTTTCCGAAAGCTACGAATCAAAAACCATTGCCCTTTCTGACATTTAAGACGACCAACATTAATAAATGTGAAATATTTATCATTATTCCCTTTGAAAAAATGTTTACAATCATCAGGGACTTCGTTTTCAGATAATTTATGGTTTTGTGCAATATCCATCATGTTATAGATGGTTGAAGTGTTTTTTAAATGGTAACTTTCATTGAGAACCTTTTCAATTTCCTTAGAAACACAGATAATCTCATCGGCTTGTGGATAAAAAAATTTAATTAACCGGTTTTTCAATGGGTCATCTAAAAATATTTCAGGATTTATATGCTGGGAGATGATGAGGCGAACATTGTTACCAAAAAGCCTGCAACTTAAAACAGCATAGAAATTAGCCATCTCAGAAACTGAAATTATGGTATCTATATCTAAATCCTCACAGATTCTTTTAATCTTAGGAGAATATCTTAAAAGATCAAATGCTCGTTTTAAACTATTAACATATATGTAACCCATGTTAAGGGTGTAGTAATCTCCTTTAAATTCAAATTTAGGATCTTCATCCATTAAAGTTAAATAAGAAACTTCAAACCCCTGATCATGAAGTTCACTACCTAAAATTGCAGCGAACCTTTCAGAACCCCCACCTACTTTCAATGATTCTACCAGAATCAAAATTTTTTTTGCCATTTTAAACAAACCAAGTAATCCAATAAACAATGAAACCTATTTTTTCTAAAAACATAATTTAATAGTTTTAGTATACTATAATATCTCCTTTATCAATTCTATAAACTTCTCCCCAGAATTAGGTGTAGGAATTTCGATATAACTAGGATCAACCGGCGAATAAAGACTTTTTAAATCATCAAGAGTTTTTATATCTTTTAAAAACTCTTTTAATTCTGATAGACTGGTGAAACTTCTACATATCCCCAGTTCTTCAAAATCATCAGCAGGCAAACTGTAATTTTTAAGTTGTATACTTAGTTTAGAATTTAAAGCTGCTTCAATAAGTGCTGTGGAATTAAATGATATAAAAATTTCATTATTTTTTATGGTATCTGCAAATGTCTCACCATCAGGGGTGAATCTGACCTCAGGGAAAACAGATTTTAATAAACCTAAATTTTGACTAGGATGGGGTCTGTAACTGAATTGGAGCCCTAACCCACTGCATAAACTATTAAGTTCATTAATGGTGTTATCTTTTTGATTTAAAAAAGAATCGTCATATAGTTCTAAATTTTGCCCTAAATAAACAACTTTTTTATTGTAATGAGAAAGTTTTTGTTGTTGGAGTTGGTAAGGATATCCCAATATTCTTATTTCTCTATCCTGCTTTATTTTAGATGCTAAATATAGGTTTTTAAAATATTCACCCCAAACAAAAACATAATCGGCGTAATTACCAGGAACTATTGTTCCTTTTCCAGAATAAATCCCGTGTTGGATCTCAACTGTAGGTATTCCTAATTCTTTAGCCACTAAAGATACAAGTTTTGTGTCAGTGGTAAAATCATGATTTAATACTATTAGTTTAGGATCAATTTCTTTCAAAATATTTTCTAAATCCATGAAACCTTTTTCTAACAAACTATCATTATAATCAAGTACACCTTCATAAACCTCTTTATAAATATCATAAAAAGGATAAAAATTGGTTTTGCCCTTTAATGATTTTATAAATGGTTTTATATCATTCCCAAAAAAGATAGGATTATAATTAAGTTCTAATTGGTTAATGATACTAGGATATCTATTCAGTAAATCATGAACCAAAATCTGATTATCACCTTTTTTATAAAATTTAGAAAGTTTATAGCATATTTTTGAAGTCATCCCCACTAATCTGAAAATATAATAATCAGAGAGGAATCTATTTAAATCTTTATAACGATGTTTTTCGTAATTATTAAGACCATTTTTTGAGTACATTTCAATGGTTTCTTCAAATAGATACCATCTCAGATCTTTTTTTGGGATCATAACAATCAAACTGTGTTTTTTATTTAAATTTATTTTATTAAAGTAATGTAATATTTAGGTTAGTAGAGTAATAGAGTTATTTAAGACTTGTAATGATTCGAAAATCTTTAGCTCTAATTCTTACCTAACATTTCTTTAAAAAATTGGAATTCTTCTTTTTCTATCCCTCTTAATAGTATTAATAAACCAAAGTAGACAAATGCAGAAATTATTACTGCAATTATAATATTTAAAAGGCTTTGTGGGTTTATGAAGATAAGGAGTCCTGACATGACAATTGATGCTGTCACACTTTTAAGAATAAACTTGAAATCAGATTCAAGATAATTAGTAGAGTATCTTAAGGTAAGGATAAATGCAAGTGCGTATGCAATTAATGTAGTTACAGCTGCAGCTAGTATTCCATAATATGGTATTAAAAAAATGTTAAGGCCTAAATTCAATACAGCAACCAGAATCCAAATTGTTCCTATCACTTTTGTTTTCTTTTCCAATACAAGCACGTTGCTAATAATAGCATAAACACCGTAAAGAAGGCTACTCAAAGCAGTTAATGGTGTTATTAAATAACCATTCAAAGCGATTTCCGGTGTGGTTAATATCATTAGGACCGGTTTTGAAAGAATGGATAATCCAAATGTTGAGGGGATTGCAATTAAAAGGAAGTATTTCATTGAATACTTCAGGAATAATACCACCTTTTCAATATTATCCTCATCATAGTATTGTGGCAGCACTGATGGTAGTAAAAGGGCGAAAGGAGCCATGAGAATTGATATGCAATATCCAAGAGTGTAACCTGGGGAGTAATACCCAACAAAAGCCGCGCCTAAAAATATTCCTATAATATACCGGTCACTGGAATTAACAATCCATGATGATAGGTTTCCAGGAATGGTGGGAAGTCCAAATGATAGGTATTCCCTTAGATCTTTAAAGTTTGGAATCTTAATGCCAATATTCAAAATTATAAATGCTAACATCACTATAAATGTGATTATATTGGCAATTAGAAGTCCTAATGCTGCCATAAAAATGCCAAATCCATTAATTGCTAAATAAGATACAATAAATACTCCTAGATATGTTTGCAACAGTAAAAAGAGGGAATACTTTTTCATTTCTTGGAAAGTTCTAAAGAAATTCAATAACAATGTATTTAGACAGGCTATAAAAACGATCAATGATAATAACATAGCCACATTAACATCACCATCAAAAATAGCTGATGCTATGGCCTTAGAAAATATCAACAATAATAGGGATATGATGAAAGTGGAAACAACAACAATACTCAAAATTGAATAAAAACCGTCCCGTATTTTTTCATTATCTGTCTCTGCCGATAAAAATCTAACCATGGTGTAAGGAAGCCCTAAGGTTGCAAAGTTTGGTAATAATGCAATGGTGGTGTTTATTTGTACCCAAATACCATAGTCACTTATTGAAAAAGATTTAGTTAAAATAGGAAGTAATATTAAAGCGCTTAATTGAACCAGAATGTTTGCTATTCCAACCAATCCAATTCTTTGCACAAAGATTTTGTATTCATTCAAATGTTTCACCGTGACTAAAGTTCTAAAATTAATATAATTTTATTGGGTTTTTTTTAATGATATTAGGCAGTAATATGGGATTTTATAATGCATACTATATTTTTGATATTTCGAGTTCTTGCTAAAATCATTTTTATCTTATTCCTAATATATCATATTTATTAACGTCCAAGTTATGATTATTGTTGAAGATAAATTACAGAGATCAGCACCGACAGTTTTCATTTAGTTTTTCACATTTACTGTTGAATTAATCAAAAAACATCCCATTTTAGATAAATTCTGATTTAGAGTTTTTAATTTGTAGGAAGCAAATATAAATTTTGCCTAGGAATTTCTCTTTAGGAACTATATTCTCAGTTTATGTTTTAGATACAATCTAAGAAACAATACAAATTCTTCAACATAACCAAAACAAATTGTATTAAAAATTTCCAAAGACAGGGTTATGTACGGGACATATTCAATCGATATATGTTTTTGTTTTAAAGTATGGAGGAATGAGGAATAACCTTTTATGTTGTGAAAAAAATATATTTTTAAATCATATTACTTATCAATTCTCACATAATCATCAAATTCCAAGGATAATTAAAATGGAAAAAGAGATTTTAGCTATTATACCCGCGAGAGGTGGGAGTAAGACTATTCCTGGTAAAAACATTAGGGATATGCATGGTAAACCTTTAATTGCATGGACCATTGAATCAGCTTTAGAATGTGAATTTTTAGATGAAACAGTTGTGAGTACTGATGATCCGAAGATTTCTGAAATCTCAAAAAAATATGGAGCAGAAGTACCCTTCTTAAGACCCAAAAAAATATCTGAAGATAATTCCCCTACAATTGATGCACTTATTTATACTATTGATTCTTTGAAAAATATGGGTCATAATCCAGAAATTATCGTCTTACTACAACCAACTTCTCCTTTAAGAACAGTTAAAGATATACAAACAGCATTGGAACTCTTCTTTAAACATAAGACTTGTAATTCAGTGGTCAGTGTTTCAGAATATGAACATTCCCCATACTGGAGCCTGAAGATTGAAAAAGGTTATCTAAAGCCTAACTTTGGAGATGAATATTTCAATACAAGGAGACAGGACCTTCCAGAGTTATACATGCCTAATGGGGCTATATATATCTCTTCTGAACCGAATTTGCGAAAATTTGGGGGATTTTTCAGTGATAAAATTATTCCATATGTAATGCCTAAAGAGAGAAGTGTTGATATTGATACAATGATGGACTTTAAATTAGCAGAGCTAATCTTAGGGGAATTAAATGAAGAATATTAAAATTAAAGACACATCTATAGGAAACGAACATCCCTGTTTTATAATTGCCGAAGCAGGTGTCAATCATAATGGATCACTTAATATTGCTAAAAAGCTTGTTGATGCAGCTAAAGATGTTGGTTCAGACGCAGTTAAGTTTCAAACCTTTAAAACTGATTCGGTAGTTACCAAAAGTGCTCCTAAAGCAGAATATCAGAAAAAATTTAGCAATGCTCCCTCTCAATATGACATGATTAAAAAATTAGAGCTTTCCGCTGATGAATTCAGAGAACTATCAGATTATGCAAAAGAAAAAGGAATCATCTTTTTATCTTCACCATTTGATGAGGAAAGTGTTGATTTACTGGATGAAATTGGAGTACCTGCTTTTAAACTAGGTTCAGGTGAGATAACCAACCTTCCACTAATAAAACATATAATTAGTAAGGGCAAACCACTCATCCTTTCCACAGGAATGGCCTCTTTATGCGAAATAGAAGATGCAATAACCGCAATTAAAGATAAACCCATTGATCTAACATTAATGTATTGTGTAACAAATTATCCTGCATCTGTGGAGGAAGTTGATCTAAATATAATGAACACCCTCCACAATACTTTCAAATTCCCTGTCGGGTTTTCTGATCATACTATGGGTATTGAATTAACTGTGGCAGCAGTTGCATTAGGAGCCTGTGTTATTGAGAAACATTTTACTTTAGATCGCAATTTAGAGGGACCTGATCATAAAGCATCCTTAGAACCTGAAGAATTCAAAACTATGGTTGATTCTATACGCAATGTGGAGAAAGGCATGGGTAATGGTGTTAAAAAATTGACTGATAATGAATTGTCAATTAAAAAAATGGCTAGAAAGAGTATTATGGCTGGAAGGGACATTCAAAAAGGCGAGATATTGAAAAAAGATATGTTAACCATTAAAAGGCCAGAAACTGGTATTTACCCCAAATATATTGATTTAATCATTGGTAAAAAGGTCAACAAACCAGTGCTGAAGGATGAACCAATTAAGTGGGATCTACTCAAATGAAAAAAAGAAAAATTTTATACATTACCGGGACTCGTGCTGATTATGGTCTTATGAGGTCGGTGTTATTTGAGATCCAAAATAGTGAGAGTCTGGATTTAGAGATCATCGTTACAGGCATGCATTTAATGGAAGAATTTGGAATGACGGTTGATGAAATAGTCAAGGATGGATTCTGTTATCATGCCTTAAATGCGATTTTCAAGGAAGATGACAAATATTCCATGGCTAAATTTATTGGAAAAACCATATGCCTCCTAACAGACATGATTAAAGATATTAAGCCAGATTTAATTCTTTTGTTGGGTGATCGTGGTGAAATGCTTGCCGGGGCTATAGTTGGTGCCTATCTCAATATTCCTACTGCCCATTTACATGGAGGAGAAATAACTTCAACTGTTGATGAGTATGCCAGACACGCCATAACTAAACTGGTTAACATTCATTTTCCTGCCACAAAAAAAAGTGCCGAAAGAATAAGGGCCATGGGTGAAGATCCAGAAAATATTTATATGGTGGGTGCTCCAGGTTTAGATTCCATATTGAAGGATGAATTATACGATGAAAACGAAATCTGTTCTAAATATAATCTGGATCCAAAAAAACCGGTTATTTTAATGATTCAACATCCAGTCACATTGGAGGTAGATGATGCATCTGCTCAAATTCTGGAAACGTTGAAAGCGATTAAAAAGTTGGAATATCAAACTCTGATTATATATCCTAATGCAGATGCCGGCGGACGAAAGATGATAAAAAAAATAAAGGAGTATGATAAACTACCTTTCATACAATCTTTTAAGAACATTCCACGAAAAGATTTCATAAGTTTGTTGAGAGTTGTTAGCCTCATAATTGGTAACTCCAGTAGTGGAATAATTGAAGCCCCCTCCTTTAAATTACCGGTAGTTAACATAGGTTCACGGCAGAAAAATAGAGAATGTGCTCAAAATGTGTTAAATATTAACTACGATACTGAAGAAATTAAAAAGGCAATTGAAAAAGCGCTTTATGATGAAGAATTCTTGGAGAATGTAGAAAACTGTCAGAATCCATATGGTGAAGGAAATACCGCCACTGCAATAGTTAAAATTCTTAAAGATATAAATCTTGACGATAATATATTAAACAAGGCTTTAAACTATGACTGAAAAACGCTTTAAAAATTGGAAACCCCCTCAAATCAGTGATGGGGTTATGAATGAATATAATTGGGTAGTCCAGAATAAAAAAAAATTTTTTTTAGGATATAAAACTGATGTAGGGGCATTTACATATATAAATGCCAAAAACGGTGTGACAATTGAAGATTATGCACAAATCGGCTCCCATTGCTCCATATACTCAATTTCCACCATAGACAATAAACAAGGACCAGTGGTCCTCAAAAGAAATTGTAGAATTGGAAGTCATTCTATAGTGATGCCTAATGTTACCATTGGAAAAAATTCCATAGTAGGAGCATTCAGTTTTATCAACCAGGACATACCAGAAAACGTTATTGCTTTCGGTGTTCCAGTTAAAATTAAAAGAAAACTAACTGAAGAAGAGATAGAAAAATTAGAAGAGGATATTTAATGACATGGAAGATTCCACTTTTCAAAATACTTTGGGATGAAGATGATGTTGAAGCAGTTGATCAGGAGATAAAATCCGGTATGAACTGGGCTGTGGGTGAGAATGTAGAAAAATTTGAAACCCTGCTCAATGAGGAAATGGGAAGTAAATATTCCATAGCTTTCAATTCCGGAACTTCAGCTATTCATGCGCTCCTTTATGCTCATGGAATAGGATCCGGTGATGAAGTTATTGTTCCATCATTCACGTTTATTGCAACTGCCAATGCCCCTTTTTTTGTTGGTGCTAAGCCCATGTTTGCAGATATAGAAGAAGAAACATTAGGCCTGGATCCTGAAAGTGTAAATGAAATGATCACACCCAAAACCAGGGCAATCATGCCTATACACTACGGTGGATGCCCCTGCAAAATAAGAGAATTAAGAGAACTGGCTGATGATAATGATTTGATTTTAATTGAAGATGCAGCTGAAGCTATGGGGGCTAAAATTAAGGACAAAATGGTTGGAACCTTTGGAGATTCTGCTATTCTAAGTTTTTGTCAGAATAAAATCATCACCACCGGGGAAGGGGGGGCTGTGCTCACTGATTCAAGAGAAATCTACGAAAAACTCCTTTTAACAAGATCACATGGTAGATTAGAAACTGAGGATTATTTTTCATCACTGGAACCCTTTGATTATGTGACATTAGGATACAACTTTAGAATGTCCAACATCACAGCAGCATTGGGAATATCTCAACTTAAAAAACTAGAAAAAATCATTGCCATGAGAAGAAAAAACAGCCAATACTATAATAAAAAATTAGAACCTCTGAATAACCATATTAGGCCATTAGTCACTCCGAAAGATTATTATAATGTTTATCAACTTTACAATACATTTGTTGAAAAAAGAGATGAATTAATGAGGTATTTGGGTGATAAAGGTATTATGAGCAAAATTTACTTTGACCCGGTGCATTTATCCTACTTCTATAAAAATAAATTAAACTACAAATGTGATCTTCCAGTTACCGAAAAAATTTCAAAAAAGATCTTAACATTACCCATGTACCCTGGTCTTAAAGAAGAGGAAATTGATTTGGTAGCAAATGAGATTGCAAATTTTTATGAATGATAATTGATTTAGGGATGATAAGTATGACTGACT
Source organism: Methanobacterium petrolearium (assembly GCF_017873625.1). Lineage (NCBI taxonomy): Archaea > Methanobacteriati > Methanobacteriota > Methanobacteria > Methanobacteriales > Methanobacteriaceae > Methanobacterium > Methanobacterium petrolearium. The sequence continues at coordinate 34,676 of NZ_JAGGKL010000003.1, forward strand.
TTTACAAAGATAAAGTGGTTCTGGTAACTGGTGGAACCGGTTCAATTGGTAGTGAGATCGTAAAAAAACTCATCAAGTTCCAGCCAAAGATTGTCAGGGTTCTGGATAACAATGAAACAGCACTTTTTGAACTGGAACAGGAACTAAACACCGAAAGGATCCGAACATTCATAGGAGATATAAGGGATAAAGAAAGATTAAAACGTGCTTTTGAAAATGTTGATATTGTTTTTCATGCCGGGGCTTTAAAGCATGTTTCTCTTTGTGAATTCAATCCATTTGATGCCGTTAAAACCAATGTTCTGGGAACTCAGAATGTGCTTAATGCTGCTCTGGATATGAATGTGAAAAAGGTAATAACCATCAGCACTGATAAAGCTGTTAATCCTATAAATGTAATGGGAGCCACTAAACTATTAGCAGAACGTCTGACAATATCAGCCAATCACTATGTTGGAGATAGAAATACTGTTTTTTCATGCGTAAGATTTGGAAATGTCCTCGACTCTCGAGGTTCTGTAGTGCCTATCTTCAAAAAACAGATCGAAAAAGGGGGTCCTTTGACAATAACTGACCCTGAAATGACTCGCTTTGTGATGAGCATACCTGAAGCTGTGGATTTAATTCTGCAAGCTGGCGAAATAGCTGGGGGAAATGAAATATTCATACTCAAAATGCCAGCCCTGAATATCGTAGATCTGGCAGAGGTCATGATAGAAGTATTAGCTCCCCAATACGGTTTCACTCCGGATGAAATAAAAATTGAGTATATGGGAAAAAGACTTGGCGAAAAAATGTTCGAGGAACTTATGACTACTGAAGAATTAACTCATGTAGTAGAGAATGGTGAATTATTTGTTTTAAACTCCAAATACATTCCAGATGTAAATAAAAATTTTGATTATAACTCCCATTTAGCCAGAAAGTTGTCTAAAGATGAGATCAAAGATGTTATAGGTAAATTTCTTAATCTTTAACAACCCCCTCAATCACTATTGAAGCCCATAATTCATCATTGATTTCTTTTTTTAATAAATAATCATTTTAATAAATTAAATCCGTTGTAATAGATTAAAAAAACTATTTATCTAATATTTTTTCCCAATCTTTAATGATTTTTTTATAGGAAAAATCTTCTGCCCTTTTTAGTCCATTTGAATATTTATCTCTTAATTCCGGTTCTTCAATTATTTTTATCATCAGATTGGACAGCATATTCTCAGATTGATTTAAGGGTACTTCCATTAGAGGTTTAAATATAAGTTCGTTGGTAAAATTTTGAGTGAGAATGGCACATTCTCCAAAATAGGGATAATCAACTGCTTTGTTCAAACTCAATTCAGGACATAATATTTCCCTTGGGCCAGTTTTACAATCTGTAGATATAATAGGAAGGTCCATTGAAAGAGATTCAATCAAGACCAAAGGTAAACCTTCCCATAATGAGCTAAAGACAAAGCAATCAGAATTTTTAAAAAAAGGAAATACATTTTCCTGTTCACCCAAAAGAAAAACATTTTTATTTAATCCAAGATCATTTATTAACCCTTCCAACTTTTCTCTTAAATCCCCTTCACCCAGGATGAATAACCTTGCATTTTTATATTTATCCACCACTCGCCGAAAGCCTCGAATCAGAAACCATTGCCCCTTCTGGCGGTCCAACCTGCCCAGATTAATGAAGTTAAAATATGGATTTTCACCGCGGTTTTCCTTTACATTTCCCTGGAAAAAGTCTTTATATTGGTCTGGGAGTTTTTCTTCCGATAATTTAAGGTTTTTTTCAATATCCATCATATTATAAATAGTGGAAGTATTTTTAAAACCATAACTTTCATTAAAGATTTTTTCAATTTCCTTAGAAACACAGACAATTTCATCGGCATGGGGATAAAAGGACCTTATTAAGCGGTATTTAAGTGGGCTGTCCATGAATATTTCAGGATTCATATGCTGTGAGATAATGATACGAACAGTGTTACCATAAAGCCAGCGACTTAAAATTGCATAAAAATTAGCAGGATCACCTGCTGAAATCATGATGTCTATATCCAGATCCTTGCAGATTTTTTTAACTTTAGAAGAATTTCGTAAAAGATTAAATCCCCTTTTTATATCATTTCCATAAATATCGTCTTCATTGAGAGTATAATAATCTCCTTTAAAATTGTATTTGGGGTTACCATCCATTAAAGTTAGATAAGAAACATGATATCCTTGGGCATGTAGTTCACTGCCTAGAATAGCTGCGAACTTATCTGAGCCTACACCAACTTTTAATGAATCTGCAATTATTAAAATTTTCATATTTTAACCTAATGATGATTTTTTATCTTTTATTTTGGCTTTTATGAAATTAATCCTTTTAGAAATCCAAGACCATATCCCAGGTGTATAACTGGAAATATCAGGAGTGCAGAGGCATGTTTGAAACTACCCTGCTTGGTTATGATGAGGATGGTGTATAATACATCCATCAACAGATAAAGGATAATAGGGGACCATATCAAAATCAAATAGTTAAAGTTTGTTGGGATAATCAAGAACAGTATTAGACTTATAACTGCAAATATTAAGTAGACAATTGTAAAAACCGGGATTAAATGGTAATATTTCAGTGTTTCACCGTATTTTTTGGCCAGTTTGTATCTCCCTTCCCCGTACTTATACATCTGTCTGGAGAACTGCCTGATGTTCTTGCGACGGTACTGGTACACTAATGCCTTGGGGTGTTTAAGGAGCACGTATCCATTATTTACCAGTTGGTGGTTGAAGTCGGTGTCTTCACACTGGGTCATCTTTTCATCGTAATAAACAGCTTCCTTTTCTAGAATGGATCTTTTGTACAATGCAAATGCCACGGTATCTACGGGATGTATATCTTCTTCCTTGGTGTACGAGGTTCCAATTCCTCCGAAAAGTGTTTGCACACAGTAGGCGACTGTTTTCCCGAAATTAGTATCATCTTCTGGGCTGGCGTAGGTAGAGCCAACACCGCCCAACTGACACTTACCTTCGTATTCTTTAAAGGATGTGTAAAGCAGTTCCAGCCAGTTACTATCCACATATGCATGTCCGTCCAGGTAGGCTATGTATTTTGATGTACCGGCTTTGAGGCCTATATTACGCCCGGTGCTTATGGTCTCCCTTTCATTGGATAAAAGTCTAACGCGGGGGTCTTCATCCATGAGTCTTTTTACTATCTTCCTGGTCTTATCCCCTGACTTTCCATCAACCACAAGTATGTTTATGTCTTCTATGGTCTGATGAATGAGGGATCGGATGCACCTTTCTATGTGTTCTTCTTCGTTTTTAACACCTATAATGATGTCTATATCTGCCATTAGTAACTCTACCTTCTCTCTATATTTTATACTATTTTTATACATCTAATAATTATAAAACTATTGTAAGAGAATTTCTATTCACTGGTTTTTTATGTTCTTTAGGTTACAGCCTGTCTGGTTTGTGGTGAAAATTTCTGTTTACTTGAGCTTGGTTCGACGTTTTGGTATATAATCAATTGTTTTTTGGTAAAAGTACAGTTGTATGTATTATAAATATTAAAATGGAGTCTTAAGAATTTAAGGGTTTATTAATGATGGGATATAATATTTTATTAGAAAAATAATATAAAAAAATTATAATTAATACCTAAAATTAAAAATTAAGATTTATTGAATATATTTTTATTAGAAAGAATTCATTGCAAGTGATCTAAATGGTAAATTTCATCAATATAAGAAATAAAATTATTAACACATTTATTATCTTTAATTCCTTAACAGATGCCCGTAAATATGCATATTTAAATTTTAAAAGTAAAGGAACATTTAAAAACGATAAAATGGATTATATGTCCTATGGAATTAAATTAATAGTTTTTTCCACTGTTTTTATTTTCAAATCAACTATCAAATATCTTTCTATCTATATTTCTTCACTTATGAATGGAAATAAACCAATAATCTTTAACAGTATCGAAATGGTTGTAACAGAAAAATGTAATTTATTATGTCCAGGATGTATTAGTCTAATTCCACATTATAAAGATCCTGAAAATAAAGATGTAGATGATCTTAGCAGTTATTTATCCACTTTTTTAGACGTTGTTGATTACATTAGTATAATTAAAATTATGGGCGGAGAACCTTTTTTAAATAGAAATCTATCGTCTTTTTTGGAAAAATTTTGTTCTGAAAAAAGATATAGTGAAAAATTTAATAAATTAGTATTTATCACAAACGGCACTGTAACTCCAGATAAAGATACTCTAAAAGTTATGGGACTTTTTAAAGACAAGATAGAGGTTCGAGTTTCAAATTATGGAAAAAAAAGTAGTAAAATTACAGATTCGTTAATAGACTATAATGTAGTATATGTAATAGGCAAAGATTCCAATTCCCACTGGGTAGATATTGGTGATTTGAAAAGGAAAAATCGAGATGAAATAACCTTAAAGAAAATGTTTTCTGAATGTGAGGCAAAGAAAAACTGCAATACACTATTAGATGGAAAGCTTTATCTTTGTCCATTTGCAGCACATGGAACTAAATTAGGTTTTTTTCCAGATGATGGTAGTTATGTTGATTTAAGTTCAAATAGGAATTATGAAAAGTTATGTGAATCGTTTTATAAAATTCGAAGTTTAGAATATATAGGAACATGTGACTATTGTGATATACCCTTATCGAAAACTTATGTCGAGGAGTCTCCTAATTAATTTTTTATGGTATTTTTGGTATTTTTTTATCTTTTCATAGATCAGTTGTTCTTTAAACTACAATTTTGGGACAGCTTCAAGTTTAAAAAAAATAATTCAGCAAAGCGTTATTTAAACATAAACTAAAAGGTTATGATATAAAATATACTAATCTTAACGTTATAACATATACTAATCCAAACTTGTTGATGAGTAATGATTTTTAGGTTGTATCCAAATTAGATTGCAAAAAATTTTTAGATAGGGCTGTTTCAATTAATAGAAAAAAATGTTGTAGGATCATCATGTTATATTTCAGAGGCTGTGTGGTGAGGGAAAAACTTCCCCAGATTGAGATGGCTACGTGCATGGTATTAAAGAAAGCCGGTATTGATTATGATATCTGGGATGGGGAAGAATGTTGTGGTTCTTTTCTACTTAGAACCGGCTTTACAGATGATGCATTGCAAGTGATGCATAAAACATTACAAAATTTAAGAAATGAAACTATACTCGTCTCCTGTGCAGGATGCTATAATACGTTAAAAAATGATTATAAAAAATATTTAGGTGTGGAGCTGGATGTTATCCATACTTCCCAATTATTCAGTAATTTAATAAAACAAGGAATCATTAAGCCTGAAAAACTCGCAGTTAATGTTTGTTATCATGACCCATGCCATTTAGGCAGGCATTGTGGAGAGTATCAGGCCCCCAGAGAAGTATTGGATTCTGTGGCCCATCTGGTTCCCATGGAAAATGAAAAAGAAAATTCGCACTGTTGTGGAGCGGGGGGAGGGGTGAAATCAGTTTATCCTAAGTTAGCCTCAGAGATCGCTTCAAAAAGGGTTGATGATGCACTCCAGGCTGGGGCAGATCTTCTGGTAACCTGCTGTCCTTTCTGTGTTTTGAACTTAGAGTCAGAAAATTTCAAGGTTATCGATCTTACCGAATTTTTTTGGTTATGTAATAGCGTTGAGTTACTTGAAAATAATATATCAGATGAAGATATCCTGAAAAAATCTCCAAATACACAGAAAAAAATTTGATAACTTACTGAAAACCGATATTTTGTCGAAAAAAAGGATTTCCCCTCCTCTTAAAGTAAGTTATCGCCAGAAAATGTTTCATAGAAAGTGTTCAAATAACCAAGGGTGTTAATCATGAAGAGATCTCAACTCAGTATAATGAACCGTTCATTTACTAAATTAAATGAAAGACGCTCCACCCTCATTTATAATGAAGATACAATTAATTTAAAGGAGAGAGTTCAAAAGATCAGGAAAAATTCTGTGGAACATCTTCACCTACTCTTGGAAAAAGCACAGGAAAATCTAACTGCTAATGGGATTGAAGTCATTCTGGCCAAAGATGCTGAAGAAGCTAGAGAATCCATATATCAACTGATCAAAAATGAGGATATGATTGCCAAATCCAAATCCAACACAGCAGGAGAAATACAGCTCACAGAATACCTTGAATCAAGGGATGTGGAAGTTTTAGAAACTGATTTAGGCGATAGGATAGTGCAATTCCATACTAGTCGCCCTACACATCCTATAGGACCCGCTTGTCACCTTAACATGGAGAAAATAGCAGAGGTGGTATCGGATAAATTTCAGAGGGAAGTTAAAGCTGAACCTCGGGCCATTCTGGAGACTGTTAAAAAAGATATCTTGGAAAAACTTTCCCAGTGCAAAGTGGGCATCACTGGAGCTAACAGTGTGGCTGCTGAAGATGGTTCTCTTCTAATGGTTCACAACGAAGGCAACATCAGCCTACTTACCATGTTGGACCTTCATATTGTCCTGGTGGGTATAGATAAATTAGTACCCACCCTTGAAGATGCTATGTCTGTGGTGAAACTGGAAACCATCTATGCCACCGGCAAAACCGTCCCTGCCTATATGAATGTGGTATCATCACCCTCAAAGACTGCAGATATTGAACAGATCCTATTGAAGGATATGTATGGAGCTAAAAGAGTGGTATTGATATTTTTAGATAACGGTCGAAGTAGAGCCTTAGAGGAAAAGGAGGAGTGTTTATGGTGTATTGGATGTGGAGCTTGTATTGTAAACTGTCCAGTGTACACCACACTTGGCCCTGATTTCGGTTATTTGCGTCATTTAGGTGGTAGAGGAATTGTTTTAAGTCATTTCATTGAGAATGATGAAGTTTGTTATGATTCAGGGCTTTACCAATGTACATTATGTGGTCTTTGCACAGTCGAATGTCCCCTGGAGATTCCCACCAACAATATGTTGGAAGATCTCAGGAAAGAATCTGTTAAAAAGGGTTTATATCTCGAAAAGCATGGTGAAATTCGCGAAAACATCAGGAAAAGAGGATCATCATTTAAACAGGAGACATAATTAATAAGCATATGAAAAGAGATTAAATAAATTAATTTTAGATATGTAATTTGTCATACATGGAATCATGGCTTAGAACCATATCATAAGTTCTAAAGAATCATATCATAGGTTTTAAATAATAGTTACAAGACTTGATAAATAATAAATAGGAGGTATCATATTTGCTTCTCTTGATCAGTCCCATAAATACCCAAGAAGCACGAGAAGCCATAGACGGCGGTGCAGACATAGTCGATGTTAAAAATCCCAAAGAAGGTTCATTAGGTGCTAATTTTCCCTGGGTGATAAAAAACATCCGAAAAATAACTCCAAAAAACATGAAGGTGAGCGCTACATTAGGAGATGTCCCCTACAAACCAGGAACTGTGGCATTAGCTGCTGCAGGTGCAATAGTCTCCGGTGCAGATTATATCAAAGTAGGCCTTTATGGCACAAAAAATTATTCTGAAGCCTTGGAAGTTATGGAAAATGTGGTTAAAACTGTAGATGAATTTAATAGTGACGCAATTGTTGTGGCAGCAGGTTATGCCGACGCCCATCGAGTGGGTGCTGTAGATCCTATGGAAATACCTAAAATAGCAGCAGATAGTGGATCAGATCTGGCCATGGTTGATACTGCTGTTAAAGATGGTAAAACACTGTTTGATTTCATGAATGAAGAAATTTTATCTCAGTTTGTTGAACAAACACAGGAATATGGTCTTAAATCAGCTTTAGCAGGTTCAGTTACCGAAGAACAGTTGCCCATCCTTGCAGAACTTGGCTGTGATGTGGTTGGAATTCGTGGAGCAGCATGCATTGGTGGAGATCGAAATTCTGGCAGCATTCATCACGAAGCTGTGGCACGATTAAAACAAATAGTGTAAATAAAACCAATGGTTCGAAACATCAACAAAAATAAATATATAACTCAAATAATCCCTTTAAATTTTAACTTAATTCACGGATGAATGATAGATAATGGAGGAGAAATGTTATGTTTTCTGATAAATTGAATAAAGCCCCAGAAGGATTTACCTTTGACGATTTTTTACTAGTACCTTCTATATCAAATATTGAACCTAAAGATGTTGACACCAGAAGCAGAGTTTCCCGAAGTTATAGTCTAAACATCCCCATCGTCAGTTCGGCTATGGACACTGTTACTGAAGGAGAAATGGCCATTGCACTGGCACAGGAGGGTGGTTTGGGTGTTATTCATCGTAACATGACCATTAAAGAGCAAGTGGCCGAGGTTGAAAAGGTCAAACGTTCTGAAGATCTCACCATAAGAGATGTTATAACCACTTCTCCGGAAAGTTCCATTAAAGAAGCCAATTCCTTAATGGATATAGAGGATGTTAGTGGTCTTCCAGTGGTGGAAAATGAAAAGATCATTGGCATAATCAGCAGAAGAGATATTCAGCCCATTATAAATTCTGATGCACATAGAAATGTCCGTGAATTCATGACTGAAGAAGTGGTGACCATCAGTGAATCCACCACTCCTGAAGAAGCACTGGACATAGCCTATGATAACAAAGTCGAAAGACTTCCCGTTGTTCAAAACAACCGTATTGTTGGAATTGTTACCATTAGAGATATTCTTGAACGAAAGAAACATCCCCATGCAGTTCGTGATAATGATGGAAAGTTCCTGGTTGCTGCAGCCACTGGCCCATTTGACCTGGAACGGGCTATTGCTCTGGATAATGCCGGAGCAGACATCATTGCCATGGACGTGGCCCACGCCCATAAACCATCCATTATAGAGTCTGCAAAGAAAATGAAAGAAAATATACAGGCTGATCTCTTGGTGGGTAACATTGCAACTGGTGAAGCAGCCGAAGCAATCATATCCGGTGCTGATGTGGATGGTCTGAAAGTGGGCATAGGCCCTGGTTCAATCTGCACCACCAGGATCATAGCTGGTGTGGGAGTTCCACAGTTAACCGCTATATCATCAGTTGCTGATGTTGCCAGAGACCATGGAGTCCCAGTAATAGCAGATGGTGGACTCAGATACTCGGGTGATGTTGCAAAAGCCATAGCAGTAGGAGCAGACTCAGTTATGCTCGGAAGTTTACTTGCCGGAACAACGGAATCTCCTGGTGATGTGGTTATAATGAACGGACGCAAATTCAAACAGTACCGTGGAATGGGTTCATTAGGTGCCATGACCGGAGGTTCAGGAGCAGGTACCGACCGTTATTTCCAGGAAGTTAAAGGACCAATGAAACACGCCAAACTGGTACCAGAAGGTGTTGAAGGGGTTGTACCATTTAAAGGACCAGCTAACGAAGTCATCTTCCAACTCATGGGTGGTCTTAAAGCTTCCATGGGTTACTGTGGTGCAATTAACATTAAAGAGATGTGGGAAAAATCCCGTTTTGTCAGGATCACCTCCAGTGGTATGACAGAAAGTCACCCCCATGATCTGATGATAACCAATGAAAGCCCAAACTATCCAACAACACGTTTAATGTAGCCCTACTTAATTTAAGGTTACTCCAGAGTTCAGGGCTCTCACTTTTCTTTTAAATTTTAGGAGATCATACATAATACTTTGCTTTTATGAAATCATGCATAATACTTTGTGGTGGCAGAAGCCGACGCATGGGGCAGGATAAAGGGTTGATGGGTTTTGAAAAGAAACCTCTTATAATCCATATACTGGAAACCCTCCAAGATGTTGTAGATGAGATTACAGTGGTTTTCAGGGATAATAAACAGCTTAACTCCTATAAAAAACATATCAACACTTACCTATCCCCTCATCAGAATCATATTCCCTTTTTACGATATGCAGTTGACTTTGAAAAGGATCAGGGCCCTTTAGTCGGATTGCTAACTGGTTTATCATTTATAAAAACCGATGGGGCACTGGTTTTACCTTGTGACTCGCCTTTTGTTTCTCAACAGTTTATAAAGAATATTTTCAACATTAATGAGAAACATAGACCAGGTGAAAATAATCATGACATCGAATTTCTGGCCATAATTCCTACCTGGCCAGATGGATCCTTGGAACCTTTACATGCATATTACCATAAAGATTGTATTCCTTTTATCAAAAAACAATTAAAAGCAGGATCAAAAGACGTTAGATCGGTTTTAAAGACCATGAATGTTAACTATGTTAAAGTTGAAGTTTTAGATCCTGAAAAAATTAGTTTCGCCAATTTAAACCGTCCAGAAGACATTAAATCAGTTAATTCTCACAGTAAAGATTAATATTAGGAAATTAACACGGAATCTGATTTTAAAATAGAGTTAATATGGATTTAAATTAGATTTAAAATAGATAATCTGTAATGCTATGAAAATAATCCAAAAACTTGTTAAACGTTTAATCAAAGATTACCCTATCTAAGTCAAAAATCGGAGATTATTCACTTTAATGGATTTAAAGAGATTGTAGGATTTACTGGAATTATCGGTAGAAATTTAGTTAATATCGTTATTATTAAATACCGCTATATTGATAGTTTTTCCACCGCAGGGACGTCATCAATAGGTCCGATTTCAACACAACCCGGGTTTCTCCCCATTTCCAGGAAGAATTTATTGACCCTTTCGATCATGTCAACATATTCTCTTTTTTCGATGCGGCAGCCGTCGACAACCGCATATTCAGGTAGGTCTCCATTCAACCTTTTAAACTCTAATACCGTATCAACCATTCTTCTATATTGCTTGGGAGTTAAACTCTCCATTGCATCAACCACATTTAGTTTTTTAAGTATATTGGTGGCAACACTTAAAAAGGTTACGGAATTTTAATAACCATTTTTGGATATTATTCCGTTTTTTTGAATGGATAATAGAGATATGAAACAATTATTCAGATATCTCCACTTTCGCGGAAGGATCAAAGGGATTGGTTCGTATTGCTAGTGAAAACAGATAAGGATAATTATTCATAAGATGCTCCATATATTCCAGCCATTCGTTGATTAAAAGACCATATACCCTTGCTGTGTCTCCAGAAAGATGATGGTAATCAGCTACTGGTAACTGGGATATATCATTACGGTGCTCCAATTCTTCCATAAAATGAAATACCGCCCAGAGCAGTTCAGTGAAACTTTCATGTTCAAGGAGGTTAGGATTCTCCAGTAAGGCCAGTAAAAACTTTCTTTTACCAACCAATTCTTCCTTGGTGTTTTCCAGGAATTTTATGGAGTCTTTGTTTTCCCCATCAATTTTAATTTCATAGTTTAAGTTCTGTATTTCATCTTTAGCACGGGCAAAGTCGTTTTCAGACCAGGCATTGTTGATTAAAAGAATTTTTCTGATTTTTTCTGTATTGGGGTCGAATTTGGTAAGTGCTGCCAGGAGATCAGTTCCTACTTCACTGAAAAAGGCCCCGATAACCATGTTAAGTTTTTCCATCATGTTTTGTTTTTCACGTTCACTGATGGCACTTTCAATGACCAGTACCACTAAGAGAATTTCAATGGGAAGGAATGCCGTATCAATACCAATATAAAAGAATACATGTTCAACATCATGGAAAATAATTATGTCCAGAAAATAAAGGAATGCTGAGAGTACTACCAAAAATATTCCAAGTTTAACTCTCCAACTCATGTTTTTAATGAATTTCATTTAGTCACCCGGTTAAATGATTTTTTTTAATGATTATAAAAGATTATATATTTTTTTTGACATGACGATAATTTTTGACATGATGAATAATTGTAAGTATTAAATTTAGTTTTATATTTATGTGTTGAATTTAGTTATAACTATTGAATTGTAAGTGTTGAATTCTTTTGTAAAAGATTAAATAAAAAAAACAATTTAATCTAAAATTTAATTTAAACTAATTTCAGGGGTTGCCATACTCATTCTTAACTGCAGAGATGATAGTTATGGGGTTTCGTCCCATCATCATGGTACCCCTATCTGTGATATTGCCCTTGGCAATGGTGACTTCAACAACATCAAGAGTCATGTTAAGTTTTTTGAATGTTTCAACAGCTTCCACACGGGTTTCAAGAAGTATTGAAGTGACTACTATCCTGCCATTTAAATTAAGCTTTTCATATCCCTGACTGATTATCTGGGGAAGGTCTCCACTGCTACCTCCAATTAAGAGTACATCAAAGGAGGTAAGTTCCGTCATAACACTGAGTGCATCTCCTTCAATGAGTTTCACCTTTTCTAGAAGTTTATGTTTTATAAGATTTTGTTGGGTGAGTGATACGGCTTCAGGGTTTTTATCGATTGCTATAACTTTATGTGCCCTCTGGGCTGATTCAACTGTCAATCCTCCGGTTCCACAACCAACATCCAGTACCACATCCTCCTGGTAGATATGTGCCTTACACATCACCAAACATCGCACTTCCTCTTTGGTAGGGCCAGGAACTTGTTTAGACTGGATGAAATCTTCATCTCTTATCATGGTACCTCCCCATGCCATCTCTGGTAAAGGTTATGGTCAATGTGTAGAATGTCCAGTATTTTACCCACCAGAAAGTCCACCAGTTCCTCAATGTTCTGGGGTTGATGATAAAAGGCAGGCATGGCTGGTAAGATAATGCCTCCCTCTTTACTGATTTTCAACATGTTTTCAAGGTGAACTGAACGTAGGGGAGTTTCCCTTGGCACGATTAACAAGGTTCTTCTCTCTTTTAAAGCCACATCAGCAGTTCGGGTGACTGCATTACTGGCAAACCCACTAGAAATAGCAGATATGGTTTTCATGGTACATGGAACAATGATCATGGATTCAAACCTGCATGAACCACTGTTAATGGCAGCGGTAAGGTCATTGGGTTCATAAAAATGGTGACAAAGTTTTTTAAGGTGGTCCTCATCCACTCCCATTTCATGTTTGAGTATTATGCGTGCTGGTTCAGTTACCACCAGTGCAGTGTCTTTTCCCATCTCTTTCAATACTTCCAGTAATCTGACACCGTAAACAACACCACTTGCTCCTGTAATGGCTACCACTATCATAAAAATCACTGCATTTTTTTCTTTACTGTTAATAATTGAATTGTAATTACTAAATTACTAAAATTATTAGTTATTAAATTTATAACATTGGAATTTAAAGTCATCAGTCTGTTATATCCAGGAAATCGGGGAAGTTTAGTTTAAAAGCATGCTCTGCATATTCTTCAGGCAAGTAAATGCTTAGATCTGCATGGTTGAAACGGGCATCCTTCAAAGCCATCACCAGATTGGAAACCTCCCCTAACTTCACAGTGTCGCCATTAAGAGATATTGGAGTAGTCATCTCATGAAAAGCCGGATATTCTGGAATATCAACTAATATACAGTCAGGGTGTGCTCCTACTTCATTTGCGATCTCTTCTTCGATTTTATTAATCTTTTCTAAACTCATCTGGAAAACAGATTCAGGATTGGTTGTTTCATCAAGTTTTAGGGAGTATACACGTTTGTAGAGTTTTCTGGTGTCGATTCTGGTGATTATATCCTTTATGTATCCTTTTTGGGATCTGGCAGCTGAAATAACATCGGTATCATCGTATTTATATATTTCACTGGCATTAATAACCTTTTTTTCTAAGAGTTTCTTCAAACATCGCCTAAACATTGAATTAACAATTCGGGTAGTGTGGTGCTGATAAACACTGGGATACATGAAGTAACGTGCCAGTAACATGGATTCTGCAGCTTGCACACCTTTACTTTGTAGTATGAGACCATCATCCAGTTTCATATTGAAAATAAGGCGTTCAACATCTATCACCCCATAAGCAACCCCTGTGTAATGTGAATCACGTAGTAAGTAATCCATTCGGTCAACATCAAGTTCTCCGGAAATTATTTGGCCTAACGGGCCTTTACCACTGATAACCTTTATGATTTCCTTTATGGAGAATTTTTCTGATAATATATCGCCTAATTGTGATTCTTTGATGAGTTTGGAGGTGAGTTCTTCATGTGAAGAATTTATGACTCCTTCAGAAACATGGGAAAATGGTCCGTGGCCAGCATCGTGGAGAAGGGCACAGCTTCTCACCAAAGTTTGGGTGTGTTCATCCAGCTGGAGATTTCGAGACAATCGTGATGCAAGGTACATAGTTCCTATAGAGTGCTCGAAACGACTATGATTAGCACCAGGATATACCAAATAAGTGAATCCTAATTGTTTTATCCTTCTCAAACGTTGAATTTCAGGAGTATCAGCTAAGCTAACCTCAAATTCCCCTAATTGAAGGTCTCCATGGACACTGTCCCTTATAAACTTCAATTTTAACCCCCTGACATAATTATATTACTACCTGCACTTCCCTCTTCTACTTTTTTAAAATCCAATTCATATTTCACCCTTTCAATGATTTCTTCCAGAGCTGCACGGGTTTCATGGCGATGGGCGCCAGCCACTGCTGCCAGAAACATGGGATCTCCTGGTTCAAACTGGCCTAAGTAATGGACCACTGCTATAGATTTTATTTTGTGTGTTTTTTTAACATCTTTGAGAATGGTTTCCAGTTCCTTTTCTGTTTTTTCTGGATCAGAAGAGGTGAGGGTGATTTTATCCGTGGTCTTGGATTCGTCTTTACCTCTTACAATCCCTTCAAAAGTAAAGATAGCTCCACATTCTGCAATAACAGAGTCGTCCTTAATTTTTTTTGTTAAATCATCCAGGGTGATGTTTTCATCATCATTGATGATCTTTGCTATAATCATATTTCACTAACCTCCTTTCTGGCCAGTTGTTTGATTCTTGAAATACCGTCAATTTCATTAACAACCTCAACAACAGATTCAGGAACTAATTCTTCCCATTTCCCACCATCAAGCATCCTACGCCTGACTTCAGTGCCTGAATAGACTTCCCTATTGAAAAGCGGTGGTTCCGTGACCTCGTAACCTTTTTCAGTGAACAGTCTTTGGACCAGGGGATTTCCAGAATATACGTGTTCAAATGGAGGAGTTAACATCTCCATATGAGCTACCCAGAGAGAATTACATTCAATATCTTGTACTGGTATAATATAATACCGAGAAGCTCGTATACCATTTTCTGCCAGGGCTTTGCTAACCATCATTACCCTTTCACCAGCAGTGAAAGGATCCTTGATACTATGACTAAGTTGTGAACTTCCAATTACAATAATCACTTCTTCCAATATATTTAGTATGTTTTTGATCACCTGAAGATGTCCCAGGTGAAACGGTTGCATCCTACCAACAAGAAGTCCCCTCATACATAACACACCATCATAATCAATTATTCATTCTTTAAAAACCATTAATTATTCCTTAAAAAGGTCAAAAATCTTCTTTTTCTGCAAACATTACTCTCTTAATATGTTCTCTTTTTACAAACATAAATAATTTAACTAAAAACTTCAAGTTAATGAATTATGGAAGGATATTACACCAATCCAGAAAGTTGTGGTTATATTATGATTCTAATGACATCCCTATTCATAACTCAAGATTTATGGTATAATACCCTTAATCCCTTAGCGGTTAGTTAAAAATTTATTTATTGTACAGAATTTTGTTTGTTTTTGAATCATTTTAAGAAAAATGAAATAAAAATCACAGGATAATCTATATATCTCGAGATGGGTAACAAGAAATAGTATCTAACTTAAAAATGAATCTAGAAAAAAAATGAATTAACATACTCTACAGATTGTATCAATTTTCTTATAGATCAAGACAGATGGTGATGTGAATGATTAAAGTTGAAAATCTATCAAAAACTTATCATATAGAGGATGGCCCTGATATAAAGGCCCTGGATAATGTTAATCTGGAAGTTGAAAAGGGAGAAATATTAGGCATTATTGGAACCAGTGGATCAGGTAAGAGTACTCTTCTCCGAGTACTTAGAGGTGTGGAATCTTTTGAAGAGGGGGAAATTACCATCGATGATGTAACAGTTACACCAGACTCCACTCCCTACTATTCTCGCAAGCTACGTAAACTGACAGCAATCCACCTGCAACGTTCTTTTGGATTATGGTCTGAAACAGCGTTAAATAATGTTATAAGGAAATTGTACGGGACTAAGTATGGTGATGAATCATTAACTGATTTTGATTTTGCATATGGCGAGTTTGAAGCCGAAGCAATGGAAATTCTACGTGTTGTTGGTTTGGACCATAAGGCCAATCACTTTGCCCCAGTGTTAAGTGGTGGTGAAAAACAGAGATTAATAATGGCCAGACAACTGGCTAAAAAACCAGAAGTACTCTTGTTAGATGAACCAGCCACCATGTCATGCCCGAAAACAAAACAAGAAATTTTAGATGCTATAAAGACTATAAACAATGATTTAGGAGTTACTGTTATACTGGTGTCACATCTACCTGAAGTACATCATTATTTGTCTCAGCGTCTGGTTCTAATGGAAGAAGGCAGAGTAGTAGGCGAAGGATCCCCTGATGAGATCATTAAAAGGTTCCTTAAGAAAATGGAACCCAAAGTAGATGGTAGGAATCCAGAGGATATTGGTGATGAGATAATCAAAGCCCGTGACTTAAAGAGGAAGTTTTATCTTCTCAAAGGTGGTAATGTTCTGGAGTTGGAAGATATTAACTTCGATGTTAATGAGAGTGAAATCGTTTCCCTCATCGGTCCCAGTGGTGCTGGCAAAACAGTTTTACTCCGTATTATTGGTGGTTTAGATCAGCCAGATGAAGGTGAAGTTTTATTCAAATTAAGTGATGAATGGGTGGATATGCATCAGCCTGGAATCAGTAGGATGAAAACCAGGCGACAAATGGGATTCATGCATCAAGAATTCGCCCTGGTACACCATGCTAAACTCAAAGACCAAATAGCAGGAAGATTAGGGGTGAAAGGAATAAAAGTGGTGGATGAAGCTAAGAAAAAGGCTGAAGAATTAGGTATAAGTGATCTGGCTTTAGACGTATTATACCAACTCACTGACCTTCCTGAAAACGAAGCTAAAATCCGGTTAGAGAAAATAGGCCTTTCAGCAGATATTTTAGACACATTATTCCCAAGTTTTCCAGATAACAAGGTCAGAGAATATGCAGAACCCATATTCAAAGCCCTTAATCTCCCCTTAGATGTGCTCAACCGGCGTTCATATGAATTATCAGGCGGACAGAAGGTTAGAGCCACCCTGGCCCTGGTATTAACATCCAAACCAAAAGTTCTGATACTAGATGAACCATTTGGTGATCTAGACCCAATCACCCTTAGAATGGTTTCAAACTCCCTCAAACAGATAAACCAGAAATTTGATACCACCATCATCATGGTTAGCCACCATATTGACTTCATAGAAGAGGTAGCCACCAGAGCCATTCACATGGAAGATGGTAAAATGATTGGTGATGGAAAACCAGAAAAAGAATGTGATGAATTCATCAAAAGATGCAAAGCAGAGTATCTTAAGGATGCTGCAGAGTGGAAGGAAAAGATTGCAGAGAACTGATGAACTTCACCTCAGTAAGACATTAATATCATTGAACATGGAAAAAAAATCGAAAAAAATCATTAACATAGGAAAATATCATTAGATATTGGAAACGTTTCCTAAAAACGTGCTAAAAATGTAAGTTCAGGAGCTATTAAAAATGAAATTCACTGATCTAGATTTGGAAAATTTTTATCGGGTGCTTGCACCCCGACCAACTATCATAGTGACAACCGTTAGCCCAGAGGGGGAAGTGAATGCCGCACCTTTCTCTTTCACCATGCCAGTATCGGTGCAACCTCCTTTAATTGCAGTGGCATCGGTTCCCAGCCACCACACTTACCAGAACATTGAAAAAACCAGAGAAATGGTGGTTAACATTCCATCTGAAGATATCCTCCAAAAACTGTGGATCACTGGTGAAAA
The DNA here is from genome assembly GCF_017873625.1 of Methanobacterium petrolearium. Lineage (NCBI taxonomy): Archaea > Methanobacteriati > Methanobacteriota > Methanobacteria > Methanobacteriales > Methanobacteriaceae > Methanobacterium > Methanobacterium petrolearium. The sequence continues at coordinate 52,551 of NZ_JAGGKL010000003.1, forward strand.
ATTCCCCAAGGGAGTGAATGAACTTGAAAAGGCAGGATTGACACAAATGCCTTCTCTTAAAGTTTCTCCACCATGGATCAAAGAAAGTATTGCATATATGGAATGTAAAATAGATGAAATTATCGCATGCGGTGACCACAATTTGGTGGTGGGTGAAGTTTTGAAGGTAGGTGTTAGGGAGAATGCCATTAAAGAGGGACTACTTGATGTTGAACTAACAAAACCTATACTACATCTTGGTGGAAAAAATTTTGTGGTAGGAGATCATCGCCGGACTGTTGATTAATTAAACAGGCCGTAAATAACAGGATATTAACAGGCCGTAAATAACAGGACAGTAAACAGGATGTTAATTATATAAACAAGATGAAAGGAATTCACCGAGAAGTGTGGACTAAAAAAGATAATAAATTGAAAATTTAAATTAAATTAATGTTAAGGAATCAAATTAAAAAAAAATCAAATTAAAAAAAAATCTTAAGTTGGTTGAAACATGTTTGATACTATAATGGTCCCCACAGATGGATCTGAAGATGCTAAAAGGGCTGAAGACATGGCAATATCCCTGGCTAAGGAATTGGGATCCAAGGTTGTTGCAGTACACGTAATTGATGACAAACTGATATATCCTTATGAGGTACTGGAAGATGAGGGTAAAGCCATACTGAATAATGTTCAAAAGAAGGGTCAGCAGAATGGTGTTGAGGTAAATGAAATACTGATTGTGGGAAGCCCTACTCATGATATGGCTAAGATCACTGAGAAGGCAGAAGCAGATGTGATTGTTATAAGCCCCCATGGAAAATCTAGTTTTGAAAAGATTTTGATGGGCAGTGTTGCTGAAAGTACCGTTAAAACTGTTGATCTGCCCGTATTACTGGTCAAATAAACCATGTTTTTCTATTAATTAGTTTTTTTAAAATATAATAACATTATTAAAGTTTAATCAGGGTCTAAATGATTAATCAAATAATAATTTCCGTTAACTCAAATCAGTAATTCTAACACGAACAAGTTTTAGGGGCATCATTAATGAGACTTTGGAGCCTTCATCCCAAATACTTGGATAGTAAAGGGCTGGTAGCTGTTTGGAGAGAGGGTTTGCTGGCAAGAGCTGTCTTAAATGGGAAAACTAAAGGTTATAAAAATCATCCCCAACTTATCCGATTTAAAAATCAAAAAGAACCCCTGATTTTCATTGATTCTTATTTAAACAATGTTTTTAAGGAAGCAAGAAACAGAGGATATAATTTTGACCATAGAAAGATTGGCAGCCAAATAACCAAGGAACACATCACCGTCACTCACGGACAGATGCTGTATGAACTTGAACATTTGAAGGGTAAACTTAAACATCGTGAAAGGAATAAATACCTAGAATTGATACAAATTGATTCACCGGCCCCTAATCCGATTTTCATTGTGATTCCTGGTGATATTGAGCCATGGGAGAAAACAAAGACCGGAAAATAAATTCAAAGATGGCATACCCATAAAATTATTAATCAGAAATGAATATAAAATTAATAATAATATTTGCATATGCTTCATTTACGTCCCTTACAAAATGGAAATGTTCCTTTTGGGAATATAAAACATTCCATTAACATTTAATTGTATTTAGTGGCATTTGATGGAGGAAATCATCATGAAAAGATACAAATGCAAAGTTTGTGGTTACATCTATGATCCTGAAGTTGGAGAACCCAGAACCAACACCCCACCGGGAACTGCATTCGAAGATCTGCCTGAAGATTGGAAGTGCCCCAAGTGTGGAGCTGGAAAATTCCGTTTTGTTGCCATCTGATCTCATAGTTATTTTTTTTATGTATATTTAAAAAAAAGAGGTGTAGTTTCATGAAAAAATACATGTGTAAACCCTGTGGATACATATATGACCCTGAAGAAGGAGACGACATGTCTGGAATTGAACCTGGAACCGCTTTCGAGGACTTACCTGATGACTGGGTTTGTCCAATGTGCGGAGCAGGTAAAGAGATGTTCGTACCTGTAGACTAACTAATAGTATTGGATGGAGGTGAATGATATGCTGGATGATAAGATGCAGAAAGCCCTGAACTACCAGTTGAACCGAGAATTATACTCAGGTTATCTATATCTGGCCATGGGAGCCTACTTTGAAGATAAGGACTTGCCTGGTTTTGGTAACTGGATGAGAGTCCAGGCCCAGGAAGAGTTAAGCCATGCCATGAAGTTTTATGACTATCTGGTGCAGAGGGGTGGTCGTGTGCTGATGGCTGAGATTGAAAAACCACAAAGTGAATGGGACTCACCCCTGGCTGCCTTTGAACATGTTTACGAACATGAACAGATGGTCACTGGCCTCATCAATGGTCTGGTGGATCTGGCCATGGAATTATCAGACCATGCCACCAACAATTTCCTGCAATGGTTTGTTGCAGAACAGGTTGAAGAGGAAGAATCCTCCAGTGGAGTGCTCCAAAAGGTAAAACTAGCAGGAGAATCCGGTAGCGGATTATACATGCTTGACCAGGAATTATCTCAGAGAGTATTCAACCCACCCACAACTTCCCAGTAAAAATTTCTTTAAATCCTTTTTTTTATTTCCCAAGAATTCCTTCAAATATTTTTCAAATTCCATTTAATTCCTCCTAATTCCCCCCCCCCAATTCCTCCCAATTCATCCTAATTAAATTTACTTTATGTTTCAGTGAGAATTAATCAGTTATCCGCAATTTAACATTATCAATTAATTATTCACTAAAAAAAATTTTAAATAAAAAATCTTTCCTAAATTTTCTCAATAAAAATAAATAAATAAAAATTGGGACAAAATAAGTTGTGTATAGATTTACCTCAAGGGGGTAAAAAATGGGAGAAAAAGTTTACGAACTAAAAAAAATCAAGAAAAAAGGGAAAGGAATGCCTCTTATTGGTGATAAATTCCCTAAAATGGAAGTTCAGACCACTTATGGAATGATGAAGTTACCCAAAGCATTTAAGGGTAAGTGGTTCGTTTTATTCAGTCATCCTGGAGATTTCACACCAGTGTGTACCACTGAATTCGTTGCCTTCCAACTCCGTTATGAATTATTCCATGAACTAAACTGCGAACTCATTGGACTTTCAGTGGACCAGGTCTTTGCACACCTTAAATGGACAGAGTGGATAGCGGAAAATTTCGATGTGGACATCGAATTCCCAATAATTGCAGATACAGGAAAAGTTGCTGATTTATTGGGATTAATACATCCGAACAAAGGCACCAACACTGTAAGAGCTGTTTTCATAATCGATCCTCAGGGAATCATCAGAGCAATGCTTTACTATCCACAGGAACTGGGAAGAAACATAGATGAAATATTAAGAATGATAGAGGGCTTCCAAACTGCTGATGAGAAGGAAGTTGCCATACCCGCCAACTGGCCTTGCAACGAAATCATAGGCAAAGGACTCATCATTCCACCTGCCGCAGATGTTGAAACCGCAATCAAAAGACCAGAGAAATATAAATGCTTTGACTGGTGGTTATGCTACAGAAATTTTTATAAATGGTAGAGAAAATTTAATTTTTTTAAATTAATATTTTTGAATCATTGAAAAACTGCATAATGTCTTAAGTGATTAAAAAAAACTGCATAATGTTTTGAGTCATTAAATAACTGTATAAGGTGATAAAAAATGGCAAAAAAAATATATGAACTCCCCCCACTACCTTACGACTACGATGCGTTGGCTCCCCATATATCAGAGGAGCAACTCCAGATACACCATGATAAACACCACCAGGCCTATGTGGATGGTGCCAATGCACTATTAGAGAAATTTGATAACAGACCAGGCATAGAATTTGATGTGAAGGCAGTGGCCAAGGAACTATCATTCCATGTTGGTGGATTCGTACTCCACAAACTTTTCTGGGAAAACATGGCCCCCGCACCAAAAGGTGGAGGTGAACCCAAAGGAACTCTTGCCAAATACATTGAAAAGAATTTTGGATCCTTTGAACGGTTCAAACAGGAATTTTCCCAGGCAGCAAACGGCACTGAAGGATCTGGATGGGCTGCCCTAACCTATTGTAGGGGCACTGACCGACTCTTCATAACCCAGATCGAGAAACACAACGTCAACGTGATCCCTCATTTCAGAGTTTTAATGGTTCTGGATGTATGGGAACACGCATATTATCTTGACTACAAAAATGTGCGACCAGCATTTGTGGAAGCCTTCTGGAACATAGTCAACTGGGAAGAAATTAACCGACGCCTTGAAATTGAACTTCTGTCAGCTAGTTTAAACCTGGTGGACAACCGTCGTATTCTGGACATGAAAATCGAAGAGTTCCGGGAAAACTTCGATGACTGGCTGGCATCTTTTGAAAATAAATAATAATTCTTTTTTTCTTTTTTTAGGATTTTTTTACCGGAAATTTAAATTATTAAAAGCATTGAACTTTTCAAACTTTTAATTAATTATCTGTAGTAGTTAACAAATAAATGGGTTAACATAACTTAGTAATTCTCATTTTCATTGTTTGAAGATTTAGCAATAGATAAATATAATCCCTATTATAATGGTTAATGGAAATTAAGTGAATAACTGATTGAAACTACACACATATCACTAGTCTTGTATTATATTATAAAAGTTATTTTAGTGATGAATTAGTAAGTTAACGGTTTATTGTGGTACGGTTTGAGGTGTATACTATGATCTGGAATGAAAAGGCTGAGTGCATGTCAGCTGAGGAAAAGGAAGAATTGCAGCTTAAAAGATTACAAGAAGTTGTTAAGAGGGTTTATGAAAACGTGCCTTATTACCATGAAAGAATGGATGGATTAGGAGTGACCCCTGATGATATTCAAACTCTTGAAGACATTGAAAAACTACCCTTCACCACCAAAAGCGATCTGCGGGATGCATATCCCTTTGGAATGTTCGCAGTTGATACTGATGATATTGTAGAAATTCACACAACCTCGGGAACCACTGGCAAACCAACCGTATCAGGATACACTCGTAAAGACCTTGAAATATGGGGAGAAGTAGTTGCAAGGGCTCTTTCAATGGCAGGAGGAACCAAAAAAGACATAGTGCAAAACTGTTATGGTTATGGTCTTTTTACTGGAGGGTTGGGGGTACACCACGGTGGTCAGAAATTGGGTTGCACTGTAATACCAATCAGTGCAGGGAACACTCAACGCCAAATTGAAGTGATCAAGGACTTTGAAAGTACCATCATCACCTGTACACCCAGTTACGCCATGTACATAGCCGAAGTACTGGAAAGGGAAGGAGTTCCTAAAGAAAACATTAAACTTAAAGCTGGGGTTTTAGGGGCTGAAATGTGGACTGAAGAGATGAGAAACGAAATTGAGCGAAGATTGGGAATAGATGCCCTGAATATTTATGGACTCACTGAGATCATTGGTCCTGGTGTAGCCAATGAGTGCATGGAAAAAGATGGACTGCACATATTTGATGACCATTTTTATCCTGAAATCATAGATCCCAAAAATCTGGAAACATTGCCTGAAGGCGAAAAAGGAGAGTTGGTACTGACTTCCCTTACCAGGGAGGGAATGCCAGTGCTGCGTTTCAGAACGAAGGATATTACTTCACTTAAACCTGACAAATGTGCCTGTGGAAGGACCCATGTTAAGATGGATCGTATAACCGGAAGATCTGATGATATGCTCAAGATCAGAGGAGTGATAGTGTTCCCATCCCAGATCGAACGGGCACTACTCAAAATACCTGGAATGGAACCACAATACCAGATCATTGCCAGCAGACCCCATCACATGGATGAACTGGAAGTGCAGGTCGAAGCTTCACCCAGCCTAGTTTCAGATGAAGTTAGACACATTGAAGAAGTAAAAAGATCCATAGAAAAACATATACATGATGAAATCGGCCTCAGAGTCACTGTGACGCTGGTAGAGCCGCAAAGTCTCCCCAGAAGTGAGGGGAAAGCTGTCAGAGTTATTGATAAACGAAAACTATGTTAAAAGTTTTTTACGGGATGAATGTGAATGAATGGAGATACAGGGGATAGGAAAATGAAGTTAAAACAAATATCTGTATTTTTGGAAAATAAAAAAGGAAGACTTTGGAAAGCTATGAATGTTTTATCCACTGCCGGTATTAATATCAGGGCTCTTTCCATAGCTGATACTTCTGAATTCGGTATTCTGCGAATGATTGTTCCGGATCCTCAACTGGCAAAAAAGAAACTCACTGAAGAAAACTTTGTAGTGAAAGTTAACGAAGTTATTGGTGTGGAAGTTGACGACGAACCTGGAGGATTGGACACCGTTCTTGGAATTTTAAACCAGGCTGATGTTAATGTAGAATACATTTACGCTTTTGTTGAGAAAAAAACTAACAAAGCCATTGTGGTGATCCGTACTGAGGATCTTGATGCAGGTATAAAAGTATTAGAAGATGCAGGGGTTGACATTCTCAATGCAAGGGATGTTGATCTTTTATAAAAATCTTCCATAAAAAAGAGGCTATAAAATAAAAAAAGGGATAATATGGGAATTCAATTTCCCATCTAATTATCTTCTTTAGATTTTTTAATTTAATTTTAGTATTAAATCTTTTTTAGATATTTGTTTTTGATTTTATCAAAATCTTCCTGGGTAATGGCACCTATATCCAGAAGATCTTTAGCTTTTTTGATTTTTTCCATTGGATCAACATCTTCATCAGCAGCCACATCGGATTCAGTTATCTGCTGGACCTTTGCAGACTCTGTTTTGACCGTGGCGTCTTCAACGTCGGTTTTTTCTTCGATTTTTTGGGTCTGTTGATTTTCTTCAGACTTTAATTGTTCAGGAACTTTGATTTCAGGTATCTCAGGAGTTCCCTTCACTTCCTCAGAAGGACTATTTTTTACCTCAGGAATTTCTTCTACAGTTCCTGCGGGTGTTGGCTGAACAGTTCCTTCATCAGTACCAGTGGTTTCCTTAGTTCCTTCATCAGTACCAGTGAATTCATTAATAGTTGCTGATTCTTCAAATTTATGACCGCAGACAATACAAAACTTGGCATCTGCTTTATTTTTCTGATTGCATGAAGGGCATATCTTATAATCCTCCATTTTTTGAGTTTCTGGTTGCGGTGACTCAACTTCTTCTTTAACCAGAGATGATCCGCAGCCAACACAGAATTTAGCACCAGTACTATTAGCTGTATTGCACTCCGGGCAGATAACACCTGCTTGTTCTGGTGTTTTTTCCGCATATGGATCTGAACCTCTCTTTCTAGCTTCTAATCTTCTTCTAATCTCATCGCTTGAAACCATTAACTACACCTCAATTACAAACATATTACAATTTAACTTGAATTGTTTTAACTTACTTGGATTAATGTAATTAACTACTATAAACCATTATGCTATCTGTTTCTTCACTATAATTAATTTTATCCTAATTCGAAAGATGTAGATCTATGTTAATATAGTGAATTACTCATCCCAGTACAAAGTATGTAATAAATAAATAGAATGATTACGTTGTGTTTGGGAGATTGAACGTTTTAAATTTAATGTGTATTGAATCTCCAGAATTGATTCAAAGTACCATATCTACCATGTTCAATGGCTTTTTTTGTAAAATAAGATGCCTTTCTAATAGACTCATCTAGGGAGTTTCCTTTCACCATGAAAGCCGTTACTGCTGCTGAATATGTGCATCCAGAACCATGGGTGTTGTTACTATTAAAAATTTCTCCTTCAATGATTTTAAGTGAGTCTTTATAAAAAATATCCCTCCCTTTTAAGTGCCCTCCTGTAATCACAGTTGGACAGATCTTTCCCAGGTTTTTTGCAACTTTGTAAGCATCCTTTTCGTTATTAATATCCATTTTGCTCAGTTGTTGAGCCTCATATATGTTGGGTGTGGTTAAAACTGCCCGAGGTAGAAGATATTTTTTGAATGAATCCACCAGATCTTCTTGGGATAGATTCCCTCCTGAACCAGCAACCATTACTGGATCAACCACTAGTTTTAGATCATGTTCTTTAACCTTCTCTGCAACTAATTTAACGATTTCTGGTGAATGAAGCATCCCTGTTTTGGCGTAATGGATTTTTTCTGCTTCAAGAATCATGTCTATTTGCTGTGCAACAAAATCAGGGTCAACTGGTTTGATTCTGCCGACACACTGGACATTCTGTGCAGTGAGTGCAGTGACCACAGCAGTGGGGTAAACATCCAGGGCATTGAATGTTTTAACATCTGCCAGGATCCCAGCTCCACCCGATGGATCGAGACCAGCAACAGAAAGTGCTATCATGTTCTTTCAACCCTTAAACGCTCGGTTCCATGGTTGGATTTGACCTGGAGACCTATGTTCTTGAGATATTTTTGTGTCTGGCTTCCAGAACCATGGATCATGATCTCCCCCAGATCTTCTGCAGTGTTCACATCCAGGGAAAGGTAGAATGAGTCATATATGTAACAATGCAATCCTGCCTTTTCAGCCTCTTTCAGGTGTTGGAAAAAACTGCAGTCCCCAAATTTCATTTGAATTCCCTGGGTAGGTATTAGAAGGGCATTGGTTCCACCACCCTTAGCAGGGGCGATGATCACTGGCCATTTATCTGACAGTTCAACCATTTCCTGGGTCTGGCTCTTGCGAATAAGTGGCACATCAGATGGTACAATTAACACCTGTTCTGCTTTATGGGAACACCAGTCAACTGCCTGCATCAGTGCACCGTTAAGATCGGTCTGGCCCTCCTCTTCCAGGCAAAGCACATTTAAACCATCCACAAAATCAAGAACATCCTTATCCGAACTTATAACAACAATTTCATCAACATTTCTCTTTAAAGTGTTAATAACATCTTTTAACATTGATTTAAGTAGGTTTTCTCTCTCCAGTGGTGTGAGGGTTGGGGAAAGTCTGGTTTTTGCCTGGGAAAACCTGGAAACTGGGATAATTGCATACGTTGTTTTCATGGTAATCTTTTATAATTAGTTAAGTTTCAATATCAAGGTATTAATTAAATTCAAATGGTGAGGTTTTGATTAGATTCCAATATTAGGGTTTTAATTAGATTCTAGTATTGGGGTTTTAATTAGATTCCAGTATTGGGTTTTAATTAGATTCCAATATTGAGGTTAATCCACTGTCTCAAGTCACTTAACCAAGTATCTGCACTAGTTGACTCTGCAGTGGTGGGAATGTTTTGTATGTCCTCCTCACTAGTCAGGTTAAATTGTTCCATGACTTCGTTTTTGGCTGTGGAAAGTTTTTCATTAAGCTGGTAATATTTTATCTGCTGATTTACAACCAGAGCACTGGCTTCACCAGTGTAAGGATCCACGTCACCTCCACTCTCAATAATCCATATCTGTAACTGAGAGTTGGTGGCGTTTTTAAGGTCAGATGGGTTAGAATTATCTATTATCTGCATTATTTGGTCAGAAACAACACCAGACGGGGCTAAATCTTTTCCAGGGACAGCTTGTTGTTCTGGCTCAATACAGTAACCTTGAACAGTTTCATTGGTATTGGAACTGATTTTTTTATCATCAATAATAACCAGATCCTGTGACTGTTTACTTTTGAGTATGGTTCCTTTATCCGCTACCAATGGTTGGGTGCCATTGTTGGTAATGGTTACATTATGTGGAACACTTCCAGCTGCAGTAGTTTGAACAATGTGGGTTTGGTTATTATCATAAGCCCGTTCAAGGGTTATTCCACCACCATAAAGGAAACTGAGAACTCCGCAACCCACAGAAAAAATTATTACTCCGGCTATTAATAAGACTAATCTTATGTTCATGACCTATCCTCTGCTATTATGAATTTAATACATCCTAAGGTGATGACCTTAAATAATTTCATTTTTCACTGGTTTATATATGTTTTTTTATAAATTGAATATTTCTGAATCCATGTTTTTTCGTTTTGAATCCATGTTTTTTCGAAAAATATTCTTAAATTTCCATGATCACTCTAAATATGTGATTTAAGTCTAATATGTTTTGGCAAGAAGAGCTCTGGATTTTGCTGGAGAACCACAATTAATGCATTTGCCTTCATGGACTTCTTCACTAACACCCAGAATATCAACTTTAACTATTTCCTCAATTTCCCTACCACAGGACTCATCACCACACCAGTCAAAGGAGACAATTCCTTTATCTTCCTTCAAAATGTCCAGTGCATCCTGTAATGAAGTGGCGGGTCTGATATCAGAATTAAACTTTTCCCAAGCCATGGTTTTAAGGTTTTGGGTGATTCCATTTAGGATTTTGTTCAAATCAGTGATGATCGTTTCTTCCTGGTAGTCAAAGGTTTCCTTATCCATTGTATCCCTACGCAGGAGGACGATTTTCTTATTTTCAATGTCTCGGAGCCCTATCTCCAGGCGGAGTGGTACTCCCCGCATTTCCCATTCATAGTATTTTTTCCCGGCTCTAAGGTCACGATCATCAAGATGAACACGGATCCCATTATCTTTAAGCATGTTCTTCAGGTGATTGCAAAAATCCAGAACTGTTTGAGCGCCCTTTTTGAATAGAACTGGAACGATCACCACTTGATAAGGTGCTACACTTGGAGGGAGAACTAATCCTGATGAATCTCCGTGGATACCAATGATAGATGCTATGACCCGGTCAGACAATCCATAACATGTTTGATAGACATGTTCATGTTCTCCTTCGGCTGTTTCATAGGTTATATCAAAGGTGTGGGCAAATGTCTGACCCAGATTGTGCACGGTACCTATCTGAAGGGTCTTACCATCAGGCATCAAGGTGTCGAAGGCCATGGTGTAATCGGCTCCAGGAAACTTATCCCAGTCAGGACGTCGGGTAACCACGAAAGGTATCCCTAAGTAGTCAAAAAAGTTGCTGTATAATTCTATTGCATTTTCAACCTGTTTTTGTGCACCTTCATAATCTACATGAATGGTGTGGGCCTCTTTAAATGTTGTGATCTCCCTTACACGTATAAGCGGCCGTGTGTGTTTGGTTTCGTAGCGGAAAGTGTTAACTATCTGGTATAATTTCATAGGAAGGTCTGTGTGGGACCGTACCCAGAGGTTGAACATAGGGTACATGGCAGTTTCACTGGTGGGTCTAAGGGCCAGTTTTTTATTTAGTGGGGTTAAACCTCCATGTGTTACCCAGTAAACTTCTTCTTCAAAACCTTTTACATGGATGGCCTCCTTGGCCAGTTCATCTTCAGGTATCAGTAGGGGAAAAAGCACTTCTTCATGATCTTCATCTAAAAGTTCTCTAAGTAATTTCAAGGCATATTTTCGTATTTTAAAACCCTGTGGCTGCCAGACATGCATCCCTTTAATTGGATAACGGGTGTCAATTATCTGTGCTTCCTCAAGGATGTTATGAAACCATTCGCTGAATTCTGACATTTCTTCACCAATATAATTTTAATAACAATGTGAATTCCATTTTTTTGATTTAATAATGAATCTTCTATTTACTATTGTTCCATTTTAAATATTAAATTAATTATTTATGCTATTAGATGTGTTGATAACATCTTATTAGTTTTCTTTTGATTTTATATGGCTTTAAACTTTTTATTTATAATTAATTTTTCGAGTTTAAAATTACAACAGCATTATAATTAAGTTTATTGGAGAAAGTTAAGGTTGGTTTTTTAATAAATTTTTGGGAATCTAATGTAATTTTTGGAACTTAATCTATGTTGAAAAACTTAATGTATGTTGAAAATACATATAAGGTCGTCATGAACATCATTATCCAAAAAAATCTATGTTAAATTATTGATCCTGTAAAAAATAATCAAAAACCGTGAATTAACATCATTAGATATTTATTTTCCTCACTTCACAATTATAAGATTTGTAAATTCATCCATCTGTTGTTTATCAACACTTGAATCTGGATTATTAAATCAAAAATTATTTTATCTTGCATCCTAAATATCATATGGATATTAAAAAAGGAGATATACATGGATTTTAATCGTGTTAAATTACCACGGGAAATTCACAGTGGCCCGGGAGTAATCAAGGAAACCGGATCCATTTGCAAGGATCTGAAAATCAAAAGCAAAGTATTAGTGGCTGGTGGACCCCATACCATGAAAATTGCCGGGGAAAAAGTAATAGATAGCCTTCATGAATGTGAATTCGATGTGGAGACTATAATTATTGATAAACCGTCACTGGACGCTGTTTCACAAGTTCAAAATTGTATGAGTGATGTTAATGCTGTTTTAGGAGTGGGTGGTGGAAAAGTAATCGATGTTGCTAAAATGGCATCAACTAAATCCGGAAAACACTGCATAAGCATTCCCACAGCAGCATCGCATGATGGTATTTCTTCTCCAAGGGCTTCAATTAAAAATCACGAAGGTAGTGTTTCTCTGGCGGTTGAACCACCAGTTGGAGTTATTGCCGATACCCAAATCATCAGCCAGGCACCATTTCGCTTATTAGCCTCTGGATGCGGAGATATAATTTCTAATTATACAGCAATCTTAGACTGGAAACTGGCTCACCGTTTGTTAAATGAAGATTTTAGCGATTCATCAGCAGCATTATCTCTCATAACTGCTGAAATGCTGATTAAATCCGCTGATGACATAAAAGAAGGTTTGATTGAAAGCGCAGCCATTGTGGTGAAGGCACTTATATCCAGTGGAATGGCTATCAGTATTGCCGGAAACAGCAGACCCGCCAGTGGAGCTGAACATAAATTCAGCCATGCACTAGACATTTTAGCACCTAAACCTGCCCTCCATGGCGAACAATGTGGAGTAGGGACTATTATGATGATGTATTTACATGGAGGGGATTGGAAATTCATCCGTGAAACTTTAAAAACTATTAAAGCACCTATTAATGCATCGCAACTTGGAATAGATCCTGAATATATCGTTGAAGCTTTAACTAAAGCTCATACAATTAGGAAAGAAAGGTACACCATATTAGGTGATAGGGGACTTACCGAAGAAGCTGCCGAGAAATTAGCACGTAAAACAGGAGTAATCGATTAAACATGGGAGTGGAATGTAATGATAACCCTCATTGGAACTGATTTAGCAGAGAAAGGACTTAAATTCATGCATTTTGGGGCTGCCAGCCAATGCGAAAAGTGTCGCTTTAAGGGAACCTGTATTGATTCTCTAGAAGAAGGAAGGTTGTACAGAATCAGAGAAGTAAAAAACACCGAACATCCCTGCCTGGTTCACGAGGGAGGTAAAGTAAAGGTAGTTGATGTCGAAAAAGCCACTTTTAAAACCGCTATCGACTCAAAACGTGCATTTGAAGGTTCCAATATTGTGTTTTTACCTCCGAACTGTGAAGAAAACTGTTCTATGCAAGAATTTTGTTTTCCTGAGGGCCTTTATCGAGAAGATAAGTGTAAAATAATGAAAAAAATGGGTAAACCCAAAGAAAAATGTCCTAAAGGGTTAAATCTAAGCGTTGTTCTTCTTAAACAGTTGTGAGAGGTTATGAATAAGAACTGCTTGGAATGAACTAAAAAAAAGATATAATCTTTAAAATAGTTACAAGATTTAAAAAAAAATTGCAGTATTAATTTAACAGGGAGAACACACATGCATCCGAAAAAAGAAATTGCCTGGGAAGCAGTTCAACTGGTAGATGAGGCGAAAAGGCAAGTTGCCAATGAAGCAGCGATGATGGTTAATGATGGACAGATTTTAGGATTAGGAACCGGTTCAACATCACACTACTTTATCCAAAAACTTGGAAACCGGATTATGGAAGAAGAACTGGATATTATGGGCATACCCACATCTTATCAGTCATTTTTCCTGGCAAGAGATTGTAAAATACCCATAACCACCCTAGATGAACATCTTCCTGATCTTGCTGTTGATGGTGCTGATGAAGTAGACCCTCAGTTGAATCTTATTAAAGGTGGTGGAGCTGCCCATACCCTTGAAAAAATCGTTGACTCAGCAGCTGATAAATTCTTAGTCATTGTAGATGAATCCAAAAAGGTTGAGAAACTTGGAGATTTCCCAGTCCCCCTGGAAGTCATACCATCAGCATACAGGCCAGTGACTGAACAAGTAAAAGCTGCGGGTGGTGTTCCTTCCCTTAGAATGGCTCAAATGAAAGACGGTCCTGTGATAACAGATAACAATAATTTTGTGGTGGATGTTCAGTTTAAAGAGATTCCAAATCCAAAGGAACTTGAAATAGAACTTAACAGTATTCCTGGTGTTGTGGAAAATGGTGTATTCGCAGGAATAGCTGACCAGGTTTTAATTGCCACTTCCAATGGAGTTGAATCCATTAAAAAACCATAAATTCTTAATTTTTCTTTAAAATAGAAATAAAAAAATAATAAATTTTTTCTTTTTAAAATAGTATTAATCCTTTTTAGAGTAGGCTATCCTTGCAGAAATTAGGCTTAATGCTAAAAATAATAAACCAACCTGACTTCCACTCTCTTGCATACTCACAATTCCCGCAAAAGCGGTTGTTGAGGCATCTGTAGGGTTAAATGTATTTGTAGGTTCTGTAACTGTTAATTAATCATTACAGCCGTATTATTGGAAATTAAATAAAATACTAAATAATAATCCTAAGATTCCTGTGGCAAGGTTTGCCACCAATGAGATCATAAAAGCCTTTGAATAATCAAACTTAAGCAACAATTTCAGGAAAATACCTTCTGCCAGAAAAACAACAGTTTCAGTTAAAAAAAAGTTAGGATATAAGTACAGATAACTGAATGTTGCCAGGGGTAGAGTGATAGAATTTATTAAAATAGAATAAACAAGAAGTTTTAAGGGTTCACTCTGGATAAACAACCAGATAACCAGAAATTCAACTATTACTGTTATGATCCAGTAGAAAATAAGGTTGTACATGGTCCTATTTTTCTATTCAATAAATTCAATAAATTTAATGTGCAATCTGTTTAGTTATTTGAATTATGTTAAGTGAAGTTAATTGGATCTTCTCCTAATAAGAATGAAAATTACAGCAGCCAGTGCCAGAATAGGGAGTATTATGAAATAAATGTAATCACCCCAGGATACAGGGTTGCTTGGTTCAGGGGTTTGATCTTGGTTAGTGAATGCTTTTTCCTCAGTTTGACCATTTTCATAGGAATAGATGATGCTGGTTTTTTCAATATTCAGGTCATTACCCTGAATCGAATTTATTTTAAGAGTTATCAAGGCGCTTTGGAGTGGATTACTGTCACTAACTGTTCCATAAATACCGTCCAATTGAAGGTTGGAACGTACTACTCTTGAATCGTTGTTAAGGAACTGTTCTACATGTGTTTCATTCATCTGATCTAATTTAACTGAATCAAAAACCGTTCTGGGCACAGCATATATAGAACAGGTACTTAGTTTATAAAAATTGAATTGAGATGAGTTTAAGACCTCCATGGAGGGATTGGGAGTTCCATGAAGGATGAAAACGTAATCAGGATAATCTTGGATGTTAGTAAGTTGATAGCTTAAGGAGATGGTTTTTTCACCAGGATTAACTACATCAGCTGATGATGTGCCTGTAAACGACGCTAAAATAAATAATAAAATAATGATATGGACATACTTAGATGATAACATAACATATATTTATATCTCTTTTATAATATGTTCCTTCCTTTTTAGTAGGACTAACTAATAACCATCTGATATAATGCTGATATAACCATGCTGGTAGAAAGGAAGACCTAATACTTAGATTCATTCCATGACTTTCTGAAGTAAAGATGAAATAAAAAAGCCTAAACCCAGTGTAAGTACGATGGTAGCTCCAGATGCAAGGTTGAATAAATAAGAAAGGTATAATCCTCCCGTGGTGAGTATCATTCCCAGAATCACTGCCAGTATCATCATTCTACCTATTTTATAGGTGTATTGTTTGGCAATGGCTGCAGGGATGGCTAAAAGGGCAATTACCAATATAACCCCAACTACTTTAATCATTACCACTACTGAAAGAGCCACCAAAGATAGAAGGAGAAGGTATATGGCTGTGGTGGGCATTCCAACCACGTGACTGAATTCTTCATCAAAGGAAATACCCTGAAATTCTCTCTGGAACACCACAACTGTTATTATGATTGCCACATCCAGGATGAGCATGATGAACAGATCGTTAAATGGGACAGTGAGTATGCTCCCGAAAAGATAGGTCATTAGATCTGGCACATAACCTGGTGTTAAATTGATAAATATGATACCAATGGCCATTCCTATACTCCAAAGTATTCCAATGGCAGTGTCGTCACTGATTTTAACTTTTTTGCTTGTGAACCCCATGATCAGGGCGGATACTATGCTGAATGGTATGGCTGCTAGTATGGGATTTATTCCCATGAAATATCCCAGACCTATGCCTCCGAAGGCTGCATGGGAAATTCCTCCGCTGATGAAAACTATCCTCTTTATCACCACATAAGTTCCCACTAATCCACATGCTACACTAACTAGAATGGCTGCCATGAATGCATTCTGCATGAAAGTGTATTCAAGAATTCCTGTCATGTTTTCTTTGTTCCTTCCATATTTTTCTATGATTTATCTGGAGATTAATGTTTCTTTAGGACTCTATGAGGAATCCCATGGCTCAGTAGATCAATGGGACATCTATACATTTTTTCCAGTGGTCCTGCTGCATTTTCTGCTGACCCATGATAGAAGAGTTTCTGATTCAGACAGGCTATGTTATCCACGTGGCTGGAAACTGCCCCCACATCATGACTTACCAGTACTATGGCCATTTTATCCCTTAGTCGTGACAACAGATTATAAAAGGAGTTCTGCATTTCAGGGTCTATGCTGGCCATTGGTTCATCAAGTAGTAATAATTTGGGTTCTCGTACAATTGCACGGGCAATGAATACTCTTTGCATTTGTCCTCCAGAAAGCCGGCTTATTTGACGATCCTTTTTATCCAGCATGCCCACTTCCCTCAAGGCTTTTGTAACCTTTTTTCGGTCATCATCCGAATAATTTTTTAAAAGACCGTGGTATCTTCCGGATAAAACTGTGTCAAAAACATTTATCGGGAAATCCGGGTCAAAAGAGACATGCTGTGGGAGATATCCAATGGGATTATCAGGATTACCTGGCTGGTTACCAAAAACTGTTATGTTACCATGATCCACTTTAATTAACCCTAATATTGTTTTGAGTAAGGTGCTTTTACCCCCACCATTGGGACCGATTATGGCTAAAAAATCGTTGATCTTGATGGAAAGATTTATATCCTCTAAAACGGGCTGTTCATGGAATGTTACAGATACTTCTTCAATTTCAACCGCATTTTCCATTATAATTCACCTTAGATTAGATTTAAATCTTATAATTATAGTTTCAATATTTTCAGTTGTTAAAAATAACTTTAAGTGTTGGCAAAGGCTTCTGCTACCTTCTTCATGTTGTCCAGGTAATTTTCACTGAGTGGATCCACTACTACTACCTTTCCTCCAATTTCATCGGCAATGACTTTTGCATTGCTGGAACTGAACTCTGGACTTACAAAGACAACACTGATGTTTTCCTGCTTAGCCTGGTCTATCAGGTTAGCTATACCCTGGGGAGTGGGTTCTTTTCCCTCATCCTCAATGGATATCTGGTAGAGATTGTAATCTCTGCAAAAATAGGCCCATGCTGGATGGTAAACCATTATTTTGGTATTGTTTTTTCCACTCAATATTTGTGTAATGTTTTTATCGAGTTCATCCAGTTGTTTTAGGTATTCATCCTTATTTTTGGTATAATAATCCTTATTTTGTGGGTCGATCTCAACCAGGCTTTCGTACATATTTTCCACCATGATCTTGGCGTTTCTGGGTGAAACCCATACATGTGGATCGCTGCCTTCCTCCTGCTCGGCTGTGTTGGGAATTAGTTCAATTCCCTGTGAAGTGTTTACTACTTTCATCTGGGGGTTCATTGCTGTGAGTTTATCCATCCAGGTTTGTTCGAATTCAATGTCTGATCCTACCTGAAAATATACATCAGCATCTTCAACTTCCTTCATCTGGTTGGGTAGGGGTTCATAGGTATGTGGATCAGCACCTGAGGGTACCATAACAGTAACATTAACCTTATCCCCACCGATACGTTTTGCGAACTCTTCCTGAGGTCCAATAGTAACCACCACCCCTATCTTCCCCCCGGAAAGTTTTGATTGATTATCTGCATTGGAGTAATTATTTTCTATGATGTATACAGCAGTTGCTATAAGCAGAATTAAAATTGAACATACTATAATAGCGTATAGAACTTTTCTTTCCATTGTGGCACCTGAAAAATGTATAAAACTGGAATTATATTGGTTTTATTAATATTTATAAATTTTCTTAATAAAAATTAGCAAGGTATTTATAGGGAGTTATTAAAACATCATGGCTATGACTATTATTAGTGTATCTCTTAGTGAAAAACTACTAAAAGAGATTGATGCTCTGAAAGAAGAAGCAGGTTTTTCTGGCCGTTCCGAAATAATTCGGGCCAGTACCCGTCTTTTGATCAGCGAAAATGAAGAAAAAAAAGATTTAGAAGGACATATCAATTCCATACTCATCTTAATCCATCCTCAAAGATTAGAAGATAAAGTAACCGAAGTCAAACACCATTTTGAAGACATAATTCGCACACAAATCCACAGCCACTTGCAGGATAACCAATGTCTTGAACTCTTCATCCTGGAAGGAGATGCAAGCAGGATAAGAGAGTTATCTCACCTTTTAAACCGAAATATCAAGACTGTTTACTCAAAACTTGTTTCACTACCTCATGAATGAGAAAAAAATTAAATTTTGAGTTTTAATCTTGTTTAACCAATTACCTTTTTTTGAGAATCTCAAACAACTCTTTTAGGCTATTTATGGGTGGATAACATGCTCCATCCCCACAAACATATAATGTAACCTGATTATTGACTATATTTTTATCTTCCAAATTTTCAATTAATTCATTTAAAATTTTGTTATCCAATTTTAATACAAAAACACAGTTAGGGAGGTACTTTTTCCTTAATGCATCTATGACTCCAGATACGTCTCTGTCATCTCCAACGATTATAATTTCAAATGAAGGCCCGAGTTTTAAGGTAAATCCAGAAAGGAACATGGTGAAAGCTGCTGGTGACCGCTCCATTAGAGGTGCAAAATACTTCTCCAGAACAAGAGATGCCTCTCTATTTTTGGAATTTCCAGTTAAAAGGTAGATCCTTTGAAGGTTTAACATTTGCACAGAATTTCCAGAGGGTAATGCAGAATCATAGGCATCTTTCTGCCTTACCAGCACTTCCGGAGTATAGTCTGGGGTGAAAAAAAAGGCTCCCTTTTCCTTGTCCCAGAAATGATCCATGAGTTTTTGGTTAAAGTTCATGGCCATGTTTAGATAGTCTGGTTGGAAGGTGGCCTGGTAAAGTTCCAGTAAACCCCAGATCAGGTAAGCATGGTCATCAAGATTACCATCCACAGCTGCCTGACCATCTCTCCATCGATGCATCAAGCGATCCTGAACTTGTAAATGGTTAGTTATGAAGTCCAAAGCTTCTATCGCTGCTACGATATAATTTTCCCTTTTGTAGGTCTTACCTGCCAGTGCGAGTGCAGCAATGATAAGACCATTCCAGTCAGTGAGTATTTTATCATCCTTGTGGGGGTGTATTCTCAGCTCGCGGGTATTGAATAATTTTTCCCTTGCACTCTCCATTTTCCACCAGAGTTCATCCTTTGATTTTCCTAATATTGATGAAAGTTCATCCCAAGTTTTACTCCGGTAAATTATGTTTTTACCCGTTTTTTGACCGGTTGCCTCTTCTTTGTAGTTTCCTTCTGGAGAAACATTGAACACTTGGCAAAAGATCTCTCCATCTTCTGGTCCCAGTAATTTTAAAATTTCATCCCGGGTCCACAGGTAGAACTTTCCTTCCTCCCCTTCACTGTCTGCATCTTCAGCTGAATAAAAACCCCCTTCAGGAGATTTCATGTTCCGTAAAACATATTCTAGGATTTCTTCAGCAGTTTCCCTGTATCTTGTTTTTCCAGTGGCTTGATATGCCTCGGTGTAAGCCATTACCAGAAGCGCCTGATCATATAACATCTTCTCGAAATGTGGTTGGATCCAGTGGCGATCTATGCTGTAACGATGAAAACCGAAACCCACTTGATCATACACCCCTCCCTTTACCATGGCATCTAAGGTTTTTTCCACCATGGTAAGAGCGTTCACATCATCAGTGAGTTTCCAGTAACGTAATAAGAATAATAAGTGATGTGGGGTGGGAAATTTCTGATATTCACCGAAACCTCCATATTCATCATCAAAGTTATCCAAAATGGATTGATATGCTTTTTTTAAGATGTTATCTCCATGTTCTTTACCAGTCTCAAATTGAGACAGTTGTTGCAGTGATGAAGTTAATTCTTCTGCAGATTTGACCAGATCAGTCCTACTATTCTCCCAGAGATCCTTAACATTTAAGATTAGATCCCTGAGGCCTGCACCTCTACTTCCACTCTCTTTGGGGAAATAAGTTCCTGCAAAGAAGGGTTTAAGATCCGGGGTCATGATTATGGTTAATGGCCAACCCCCGGTGCCGGTGATCATCTGACATGCAGTCATGTAAACCTTGTCAATGTCTGGCCTTTCTTCCCGATCCACTTTAACTGATACGAAGACCTGATTCATGAGTTCGCCTATTTCAGGGTCCTGAAAAGATTCTTTGGCCATAACATGGCACCAGTGACATGTTGAATAACCAATTGATAAAAAAATAGGTTTATCTTCTTTTTCAGCCTTTTGGAATGCTTCATCACCCCATGAGTACCAATCTACAGGATTATCGGCATGTTGCAGTAGATAAGGGCTTTTTTCAGTTTTCAAATGGTTTTTGTAGTTTTTAGATTTGAGGGAATCTTTTTCAGACATGTTACCGCCATGATTATTTTTTTTAGTTTAAGATAAATCTTTTTTTTCTTCAATCTTCTTTTATTATCTTAGATCTTCATTTATTATCACAGATCTTCATTTATTATCAATTTTTTAGATTTCTATTTGGTATGAGCTTTTCATTCATCCTGTTGGCGATCGCATAGTAGGATGTCGCCCACACCCACGTTTTCAGATTCAACTTCATTGATTATGATCACCATGGCGGTAACCGGAAGGTTGAACACTTCACTGGCTTTTTTGGCAAATGAACTGACAAGTTCTCTTTTCTGATCCTTGTTCATTGGTGGGGCATCTATGGTTATAACTGGCATGAAACTTCACCTCCATAATTTTTTTAAACTAACATGATTTCTCTTTGCAATACTATTATTAGTTCCATATCCATCATCTCCAAATCCATGATATCATAGATAACTAGAATACGATAACTGAATTTGGAATTTTTGAATTTGGAATTTTATCATATTTCTTTTGTTTTTGGTGATCAATAAATTTTTGGTGATCAATAAATTTATCCTTAAATTGGTAGATATGTCACTAGCAGGGTAGATTTATTTCCATAAAATTTTCCACATTTATCTTTCCAATCATTGGATATTTTTAAAATTTTGAGAAATCCATGTATCTACTAATTTTAGTATACATCTAACAGTTAATATTGAATGATTTTTAAAGTTTTTAAAAAAAGATAATTATCATTATATGGGAACAGGAATAATTGAATATAATATTTATCAAGATCTACTTGATTAAAAATGATTCTGTACTATCAATCCAACAATTATTTTGGTGTATCAATCTAACAGTGATCAAAGTCCATGAATTCATTCTATGAATAAACATTAATCAAATGAAATTCAAAAAATGAAATTCAAATTTTTTCATTCTAAAGTAGCCGCCAATTTTTAAATGATGATTGAATGATCATTCATTTATGAATCCTGTAGATTTTTAATAATATTTAATAATCAATTCCCCCCAATGACATTACAAAGGAATTCACCAAAAACCAGTAAGGCGACTTAAGTATGAAAGATAACTATACCCTAAAAAAATCGAAGGATGCAAGTTCTCCAGAGAACACCCAGTCTCATATTAAAAAGTTGGAGATGGAACTTGCCAAGAAAGAATCAGAAATTGAATTCCTTAAAGAAAAATTCAACAACAACCAGGAGATCCTTCTGGATGTTATTGAAGAGAAAAAACAATTAAAAAAACAGGTTCATGAGTTTGAAGTCAAACAGCTCGATGAAAAACTCAATAATTTTCAACAATTGCAACGAGAAAAGCATAAAATTGAGCATAGATTATTTATCACCAAAAAAAATCTCGATGAAGCACGCACTGAACTGGAATTCCGGAAAAAAATAATTGAAGACCTGGAAAATCGTGGGATAACGGATTATATCATGGGTAATTTTCCTGAAAGCCTAATCAAGTACAATAAACGATAGCCCCCGTAGATACATTTTAAACAAAAAAAAGTATGCAATCAATAAGTCATGTGCATGCCAATTTTAATTGGTGTCAACTGGTAGTTACACTCTTTTACACAACGCTGATTTAACCCAATTTTTTAAGACACTTGTTTTTAATCTCTTCAAATTGTTTTTCAGTGATGGCACCCATATCAAGTAGTTTTTTTGCCTTTTCAATTTCATCCAGAGGATCTGTTTCATGTTTAATCATAGATCCTTCAGTTGAGAGTGATTTAAGTTTCTCATGGAAAACTGTGCCCACTTTAAATAGTTTTTCCTGAACTACATCTTCGATGTATCTTCCATCTGTACTATCTACCTTGTTCATCTCAATTTCTGATTTATTTTTTAATTTAATTACCAGTTCTCCCCTTTGCACACCTTCATGGATGTTTAATAAACTTTCATGGAACTTGACACTTTCAATATCCTCATAATTAAAAAGCTGTGCATGTACACCGTTAGTATCTTCCCTATTTTTTATGGATATACCGTCACCAGAAATTGAAATTTCAACTTCGGATCGGGTTTTTCTATTATATCCCAGAAATTTAGAGGGTTTATCTGTCTTCAGGAGGGGTTTGGTTTGGGAAATTCTTTCCTGAACCCGGTCAACGAAACTGCGACCATCTCTGGACGAGAAACAGTTGATGATGAATTGAGCGCCTTCAGCATTTAACAGTATTTTCCCGGATAAAACACTCTTTTCAAATTCAATAGAGTCGATCTGGTTGTATCTGATGAAAAACAGGTCTTCTTTGATTTTGTCAAGGAAATCAACATCACAAAATCTTAATCCATTCATCTGACCGTATATCTTCACTATCCGATCTTTTAATCTTCCTTCAACTTCCAGATCAGTACTGGTAATATCGAACTGGTCTTTTAAAGGGAATATTCTTTTATAATCGTCGAATTTGTTAACACCATGTTTAAGTAGTGTTTTAAGGTTATTACGTGCGATTTCAAGTTCTCTTTCATATTCTGGTCCAGCGTTTTCCTGGAATATTTTAAAACTTTCAACTGCTTCTGTGTACTGTTTTAACTGTACCAGGGGGAATGCTTTTAGATAATAACCCATTACGTATTCCGGATCCATTCTAATAGCATGTTCTAAATCATCGAGAGAGTCTTCATAGTTTTCCAACTTGTAATTTGCCTTCCCTTTCTCCCCCCAAACTGTAACGTTATCTGGGTCATGTTTCAAAGCTTCATTGTAACATTCAATGGCTTCACTAAACTTATTTTGATTGTAATACTCCTGACCAGAAGCGATCCACTCATCAGTGGTTTTTTTCCCGCTTTCACCATCTTTCCCTTTATCACTAAACAATTTCATCCATTCCCCTCCCAAGAACAGATCCCCTAACCTCATAAGAATTTATTAATCTTCTCTATTCTGTTTGCTAGTTCTTAATATAATTCTCTTTAGTAGGATCCAGGTTAATTCAACTCAGATGTGTTCTAAAAATTAAAGTTTCCAAAAAGTAATTTAAATATAATTCCAACTACTAAAGCAACGGTGATACTAGCAAATGTCCCTAATAAATAATATTCAGCGAAATGTCTTGTATTGAGTTCCTTGAATCTTGCTATAGATTTTGCACCAAATACAATAGATATGGCTGCATATTGATTTGTCAAAACTAAAGTGAAAATAATTATCCTTTCGAATATTCCGATGTATTTACCTGCTTTATCAATACCAGAGTTTTCAACATTTGTACTGAAGGGTTTTAGGAACATTTGAATTGCAATTCCTAAAATTACCATTAATCCATATCCTAAAATTAAAATAAATAGTTCTAACAACATTCAATCACACTTTTTTCCTCAACTTTTGAACCTTATTTGGATCAATTTAGAATTTGAACCTTATTTGGATCAATTTAGAATTTGAACCTAAAGTGGATCATGGGGATCGTTTCTAGTTAACTCATTCTGTAAAACTTTTTCCCCATATTTTATCATGGAATATTTGCCAGCTTCTAAAGTCTTATAAATACTTCGATTTCCAATATTAAATTCAAAAGCGGCTTTCTCTATTGCAACTGTATTTTCATTATGGTTTCGATAAAATAATATAATTTCCTTTCTTCTATCAGTCCAACTCCACATTATATCAAATGTAAAATTGAAGATACATTCAATCAAATCATTATTCTTTAAATCACTTTTAAGAACGACCCACCTATTCTTCTTTTTGGCAGTATTCAAAGCTTTTGAAGAAAGATGAAAGGCTTCACCGTCGATTTCTTGAACATAGTTGCTTAATGGTGTAGAAATAGGCCCAGTTCCAACGCCTAAATAAAAAGGATGATTAATTGTTTGGAAAAGTGAGAAATAAATATCAATTATAATATTATATGTAGAGATCATCCCTTGAAAACCATCTCCACCAATAATTCTAAAGTCTGAAACAATATATTCATTGAAATTAGAATTAAGTTCATTAATTGCATTTTTCAGATTATCTTGGGAAAGAGATCTATTATTAATTTTTTTGGATGATTTTAAATCACCAGTGATAACTATATACATAATTTCACTTTTTGCATTACTTAACTTAACATGGCCATTTAATTTTCTTTAACGTTGTTAAAAATGCTTTTAAAAGTTTTATATTTGTTACAATGTCATATGCTTATTCCTAATCATAAATGTTTCTACTTAATATATTGGTCTTCATTATTGAATTATAGAACAACACCATGTTAATGATGTAAGCAGATTAACCCATAACCCCAACAAAATAAATAGGAAGTTTTTAGATGCGAAAATAATTTCATAATGAAAGTTAGATTACTTCGTTAAACGTTAATATTGTTAGCCACAAGTTCGTTTAAATTTTGATTCATAAAATTTAACAACCAATATTGAAAGGTCATATAACAATATATTTTAAAAAATTCCCATTGTTTTTTTCTTTAGATCTCGACCTATATCAAACCTAAATCTCGAGTAGTTAGTAAAAATTATTAACAGATAGATATTTCTGAATGGATTAAATTTATGAGGTATGATCAAACAAACATTTTTTTTAGACGTATACTGCTGAGTGTTATTATTCAATAGAAAAGAAGAAATTTGTTAAATAAAATTATGCTGTTGCTAAACCTAAACTAGCAGTTGTATTTGGTAAGTTGAGATCATTAGGAGCTTCTATTAAAATTGGCTTCTCAATGTTTTTTTGATGTACAGGTACAGTGAAAGTAAAGTCTACCAGAATAAAATCTTTATTTACCCCAATATTTCCTCTAAGCTTTTTAAGATTTTTAATTGAAAATTTATCTACACCGAGAATTTTGGATACGTCCAATATTTCAAAAGATACAATTTCTCCTTTTTTATCAAAATCTAATATGATATGATCATTAATCTCTATAGATTCCTTATACTCTATGTCACCACCTATAAACATGAATAAGGAATCATTAGGAGCATCATAATCTTTTAAAACCTTTAAATCGCTTACGTTTTTCATTTGCGTACCCTTCTATCCTTATTCTGTATATATGTAGTTATGACTTTTATATTTTTGTTTTGCTCAATACCAATCACTATAATAATATCATATTCTTTTATCTTAGGATGTTCATAAAACACTTTATATTTATTATTTTTCTTATGGTTATAACTTTGTTCTAACATCCCTTTAATTTCTAGATTTGTTAAACAATCAATGATCAGTTCTTTATCTAGAGATCTTTCTAATAATCTTTTTTTAGTATGATCAGTTATTATAATTTGATTTGCAGTAGTTTCTGATAAAATTTGCATTGCTTTTTGCTAAATTTATAGTACCACCACATTATTAGTTGAAATTTTAATAAAATGTAAAAAATACTTTATTCAAAATTATTATCTACTACATTTAAAGATTTGCTAATTGATTATAATCTTACTTTTGCTAATTGATTATAATCTTACTTCGTAATAGGCGCGTTTAACGAAGTAAATTTATTATAATTCTAATTGAATTTTAATAATAAAGCCATTACATATTACTAGAACATAACTATGGAAAAGATGAGTATTTTTATAAATTAGGGTAGATGTGAGGGTACTTTCATACTAAATTTTGAATTTTTAAGAATTTATAGAACTTATATTCTCTTAAAAAAAATATTTGAAATCGATTTGTAATTTTGAATTCTAAGCGGTTTAATGTAATACATTTATGGAAAAAAGGAAAAATAATTTTTTATTCTTCTAACCTCTAAAAAATAGATTATCCCCTATTCAATATTAATTTTCATTTGCATATTATGAGTGAGTACCCTGCCAATGTGCTTTATAAAACTTTCTATTTTCATCCAGTAGCAACTGATAACCCATAGTATGATCAATTGAAAATGGGGTTTCTAATGACTGATACTAGCATACTTCTTGCAATGGATGATTTTTCCCAGGCCAGTAAAATCAAAGAAATCCTATCTTCAGCGAATTTTAACACGATTTCTGTTTCTGAATTCGAAAAAAAAAATTGTTTATATCCTAAAGTTTATAATACCCATAATACTGAATTTAATTTTAACTATACTAACATTAATACTGTTGATCTTGTTTTAATGGATAAGTCATTCACAAAAAACCATTCGCTCCTGAATCAATTAAAAGAATTGCATAGGGAAACTTACATTCCCATTATTTATATTACTTCTAATTCAGATGAAACTCCTATTGGTAGTTTTGATTCTAATGTAATATACCTCAAGAAACCTTTTGAATCTCGAGAGCTTTTATTAACCCTGGAACTGGTTTCTATCAAGTACAAGATGGAAAATGCTCTTTATGAAAGCGAAGACAGGTATCGTCTACTAATTGAGAATGCTGATGATCCCATTGCCATCATCAACTACAATGGCGAGTTTATTATGGTAAATCCTAGTGCTGCCCGATTTTTTGGATGCAAAACAGAAAATTTCCAGGGAAAAACCATGTGGGATGTTTTCCCCAAAGAACACGCAGATTCCCAGATAGAAGACATAAGAAATGTTCTTGATAACAATGAAGGGCAGGTTTTTGAGGGGAAAACAATCATCAGAGGTAAAGAACATTATTTCCGTACAAATATCCAGCCCATGCCCATAAAAAATGGTGGAATGAAAATGGTGCAGCTTATTGCCCATGATGTAACCCCCTTAAAACAGACAGGAGAAGCCCTCCAAAAAAGTGAAGAAAAATTCCAAGAGGTTTTCAACAATGCCAATGATGGTGTCTCCCTACATAGCATTGAGGATGATGGTTTGCCTGGCAGATTTTATGAAGTGAATGATGTGGTGTGCAATAGGTTAGGTTACACCAGGGAAGAACTATTGGAAATGGGCCCTAAAGATGTTATAACTCAAGAAACATGGCAAAAAATGCCTAAATTAATGGAAAAACTAAATTCCAAGGGTAAAATAATTTTCGAAGCTGTACAGATCAGCAAGGACGGGAATGAGATAATAACCGAGATCACCAATCACCTTTTCAATTTTCAAGGGCAAAACATGATTACATCCATATCCAGGGATATTTCTGAGCGTAAAAAAGCTCAAACCAGGTTGTTACGTATTTTAGCAGGAATTGAATCTACAGAAGATGCCATAGGAATATTAAAACCCGATGGTTGTCATTTTTATCATAACCACTCTTTTAATGAACTATTTGGGTACTCAGTGGAGGAACTTAATGTACCATTAGGTCCGGTTAAGCTCTTCGTGGACAAGGATCTGGGAAATCATATTTTTCAGATAATAATGGATGGGGGAAGTTGGGACGGAGAATTGGAGATGATTAGTAAGTCTGGAAGAGTTTTTCCCGCTTTTATTAGAGCTAATGCTATTAAAAACAATGATGATCAGGTTATTGGTTTAATTGGGGTTTTGAATGATATCACAGAAAGAAAAAGAGTTGAATATGCTCTAAAAACTAGTGAAGAAAAGTTCAGGAACCTGGCTGAAACTGCAGTAGATGCCATTATAATCATTGACACCGATGAAAAGGTTGTATTTTGTAATCGTAGCCTGGAAAGAATCTTTGAGTATAGTGAAGAGGAAATATTGGGAGAATATTTTGATACTCTGATTCCTAAAAGCCATGTTGAAGATTTTCAATTGAAATTAGATTATCATCATCAGCATGATTCCGAGTCAGGAAATGTATTTGATTCCTTTGGTATGCGTAAAGATGGAAGTGAGTTTCCACTGGAGATGTCCTTAAACACATGGGAAACCGAGGGTGAAATATACACTACCTTCATTATTCGTGATATTACCCAAAGAAAATTAAATGAATTTAAAATGAAGATGCGAGAGGAAATATTCCAGTTAATGTCTGAGAACATCGATGAAGTTTTCTGGCTTATCGACCCTCTTACTGGGCAAATTCTCTACATGAGTCCATCATATCAGAAAATATGGGGTGATAGTATTGAAAATCTATATCAAAATCCCAGATCATGGATTGAGTCCATACACCCCCAAGATAAGGATGAATTCATTTCGTATATATTTGGAAAAAACGGAAGTTCACAGCACCGAGAGGGAATAGAATGTAGAGTTATTCGTCAGAATAACGATCAAATATTGATAAGGGTCAGAGCATTCCCTGTAATAAATCAGAATAAAGAGATATACCGCAGAATTGGCATAGCAACTGATATTACCGGTACAAAAAATATATAAAATAAATAAGAAAAAACAATAACTTGATGAGTTTTGTTACAATTAACTATCTTAGATTACCACATCGTTACATTCACACTGATTTAACTTTTTTTTTAATTATAGTAACCAGTATCCATCATCTCTACAATCATATGAGAAATTTATAATGCTTTTTGTGAAATTTATCACAATATGCAGTTTAAAAATATAATTGTTTGTGAATCAATTTAATAATTAGAGGTAACTATTCAGTTTCATAGACAACATTGCTCTGGACTTATACTGTGTTTCAAGCCATATCTTTAATTAATAACTGGATTTTTACCTTCACCGCCGAAATAACAAACCCCTGTCCTGATTAGGGATAATCCGCCGCCATTCCTCTTCAGGACACTCCTTATTTTAAGATTTCTCATTATTGAGTTTGTTTAATCTGGGATGATATTGGATTGCCTAAATTTTAAAATATCCAAATGATCTACTGTCTAAAATAATAATACAAATCTATTTTAATTAAAAATTACTCAGATTTTTTTAGATATAATTTTATTTAATTAAGATTAAAACATACATAAAAAAAAGTGATAACTATGATGTTTCCCGATGATAATCAGGAAATAGCAGACTTTGGTTTAATCTGCCCGGAATGTGGCACTGCAAATCCTGATAACACAGAATATTGCATATTCTGCGATAAAAATTTATCTGAAATCGTGTTATTTTTAGAAGATGATTCATTTGATTTAGAGATAACTAAAAACTGCTTAATAGAATACCGTAAAACATTCTGGGGTGACAGTAGAACTGGTAAGGTAATAAAATATCCTCTGAAGGAAATTAGCAATATTGAATTCGGATCACCCATCACCCGTTTAAAATTTGATTTTAATGGTAAAAGGCAGGTATTGCCCCTTAGGGAAGAGAATATGGAAAGTTTAAAAGCTCTACTTTCTAAAATCATAGATTGACATATTGTCTATGAAAAAGGGCGTGTTATATCTATTATAGATAATATTTATTAAAAGACAGTGCAATGTTAAAAAACAAGGGAAAATAATATTATGCTTAATAAATTAAAGTCGCATGGGCTTTCATTAATGATAATAGACGTAATTATTTTAAAATTGGGGTTTTTTAGATGAATAAAAAAATATTAATTTTAGCGTTAATTGGAATCTTTATTTTAGTGGTGGCCAGTTTCTCATTTTTACTTTTTACCTCTGAAACAAATTCCCGTGAAAGAATTAATATATTATTATTAGGCGCAGATGCTCGTACACCTCAAACACACGGATTTACCGATTCTATTGAGATTCTATCCATTGACAAAAACACTAAAGAAGTTTCCCTTCTTTCTATACCACGTGATACCCGGGTACAAATTGTGGGAAATGGTGTAAATAAAATTAACCATGCATATGCCTATGGAGATGTGAATACCACCATAAAGACTGTGGAGAATTTTTTGGATGTGAAGATTGATTATTACATACTGGTTGACTTTACTGATTTTAAAAAAATGGTGGATACCCTGGGTGGTATCACTATGAATGTAGAACCACATGTCTCTGCTGCAAGACCTGAATTACATGGAAAAACTGGAGAAAGTAGATTAACTGGTGCAGAAGCTTTAATTTATCTTCGTTTTAGGTCCGATAATGCTTCTGAGGGTGGACGAATGAAAAGACACCAGCAAGCAATAAAAGCTATTATCAATGAAGCATTAAAACCTTCTAACATACTGGAAGCTCCTACCATTTTTAATATGCTAAGAGAAAATGTGAAAACTGATATTCCTCCACTGGAAACAACGGTAATTGAGAAATTAATTACAGGTTTTGACATTGATAATGCTACAACCGGAGTTGTTACCGGAGAGTACACCCATATTAATGGAATAAATTATATGATTCCTGATATGAATAAGACTGAAGAAACAGTTATTAAATTGGGGCTAAGAAATTAATCCCATTGAAATGTACTTAAATACTAAAATAAAATTTCAATACATCAAATGAATGCAAAAGATTGATTAGATCTTTTCATGGGGACATATCAATGAGAGAAAAAAATATTTTTTTTTCCAAAACCAGAATCATAACCACAAACTTTATATAGGATTATAATACTAATAATCATTTGTGTGTGGACACTACACATCTAAACTTTCCAAGTAGAATCTTGGAACTAGATAACCCCAAAATGAGTCTATCACACATCAAACCCCTCTAGGTTTCAACCAGGATTTAACTCTATTTTTCGGTTGGAACTATACATGCTTCCAGAGAATTGAAGCCATTTTTTCCCCCTACAAACCCCCTTCTCTCTCTGGAAGCTGTATTAATATTTTCTGAATTAATCATATTATTTGGTGTGATTCATCTCCTTTTCTCATTTTCAACCTTTAATTTTAATTCAAAAATTAACGCCCATGCCTCCTCAACCTGGGGAGAAAAATTAGAGGATGACAGTTCAATAAACTTTTCTAAAGATTTGATTGCTCCTTCATAATCACCAAGGAAATTCTGAGCAGATCCTTTACCAGCCCAAGCTTGAGCATAATTCGGATTTAGATGAATAGCATGGTTAAAAGACTCTAAAGCTTCACCATATTTTCCTAAACTGAATAAAGCAGTCCCATGATTGTTCCAAACCTCATCATTATCTTTTTTAAGTTCAAGGGAATGATCAAAAGCTTTTATGGCCTCTTCGAATCGTTTTTGGGCTGCGTACAGCACTCCCAGATTAGACCAGGCCTGTGAGTTATCTGGTTCAAGATCAAGGGCCACTTCAAATGATTCAAGAGCTTCATCTTGAAGTCCCACACGAAACAAAGCCACACCACGATTATCCCATATTTTACTATTGTGTGGGTCAAGTTCCAGAGCTTCATCAAAATACAAAACAGCAGTCTTATATTTTCCTTCCTGAATGAATTTAATCCCTGTTTTAAATGAATGAATCATTTTTTCCTTTTTTTCATCTTGTTCCTGTTCATTTCTGGAATTTTCAATATCCAACTATTTCACCTGAATAGTTTATAACAATCAATGTGATTATTAATTATTGTTAAACAATAGTCTTAAAATTATATTGAGTATTTTAATTTAATCCTAAAGTTATATTGAATAATTAATAATTGATCTTAAAGTTAGAGTAAAATTCGCATTTTTAACCACCGCCTAGTACTGTCCATACTAACCATCGGCGTGGTAACATTTGGATGATCCTTTGTCGGCGTTTACAACGGAAAGAAAATCTAGCCCCTCTTTGAAGGTAAAATAATTATTAGGTGGATTAATATTAATTATGAATTGGGTTTATTAATTATGAATTGGGTTTAAAATGTTTCTGACACATTTAATTTGATCTGGTTAAATAAATTAAATTATGATAATCCCTGGAAGATTAAAATGGAAGATAAAGAAAAACTATTTAAATCTTTAAACAGGATTAATGGACGCGGATACAAGGCTTATCTTGATTTGAAAGGTAGTTATGATTTTGGATTCTTCACACTTTTCATTGACCATGTGCAGAGGGATCCCTTTGCCAGTCCCTCACTTTTCCGTGTGGAAGTCCCTGAAATTTCATTCCCTCACCATTTATATGAGAACATTGAAAGGAAGGTCGCGCTGGAAGATTATATCTCCAGGGCATTCCAGGGTGGTATTAGAAGGCATTCTGGTTACCGGACTGGTAGTGGAAAAAGTGGGATAATTCAGATTGATAGTGGCAGTCAAGAAATTCTCCAGCGTAGCTGTGTGAACATTGATAATAATTCACTTGAAATACGCTTTCAGGTTGGGTTACCAGCAAAAGGTAGGCGAATACTGGGTAAAGAAGCCCAGAAGATTATCTTGAAAGTTATACCTGAAATAGTGTCTTCCTGTTTATATGAAAATTTGGATTATGATATGATACTTCGGCATGTTAACGGCTTTGAAGATGCAGAATATATTAGAAATCAACTTAAAGAGGAGAAACTGGTTACTTTCATTGCTGATGGTTCCATTCTCCCTAGGATAAGTGGAGTTTCCGATAAACCACTCCTCAATGCTGTTGAACTCAGATCTCCCTCATCATTACAAATATCTTTAGAAACCCTCCACCAGGATACTGTAACCGGGATGGGACTTGATGAAGGTGTTAATCTTATTGTAGGTGGTGGGTATCATGGTAAATCCACCCTGCTTAGGGCAGTTGAACTGGGTGTTTACAATCACATCTTTTGGAGATGGGCGGGAGATGGTGATTACCAGGGAAGATGCAGTTAAGATACGGGCAGAGGATGGTAGGCCCATTGAAAAAGTGGATATAAGCAGTTTCATCCATGACCCTCCTGGTGTAGAGGATACTAGCTGTTTTTCAACACAAAATGCTTCAGGTTCCACTTCACAGGCATCTAATATCATCGAAGCCGTGGAGGCAGGGTCTAAACTTCTCTTATTTGATGAAGACACATCAGCAAGCAATTTCATGATAAGGGATGAAAGAATGCAACGACTTGTTCCCAAAGATAAAGAACCAATAACTCCATTCATTGACCGTGTTCAGGAACTTTACGAAGATCAAGGAGTTTCTACCATCTTAGTGATGGGAGGTTCTGGTGATTACTTCCAATTTGCTGATACTGTTATATTGATGGAAAATTACTTGCCTTACAATGTTACTGAAGATGCCAGGAAGGTTGCCAATGAAATGCCACTTAACAGGATAACAGAATCACCAGCTAAGTTCAGTTTCAAACCCCGAATAGTCCGTGGTGAATCTATTAAACCATTTAAAGGCAGGAGATTGAAACTTGACAGCCGTGGAGCTTCAACATTGCTGGTGGGTAAAGATACTGTTGATCTTTCACAGGTGGAACAATTAATTGATTCCAGTCAGACCCGAGCTATCAGCTACATTTTTTACCATTGTTCCAATAATTTCAGGGAATTTCCACAAAAAAGAAATTCTCCCGGAAAAAAAGTGTCTAACCCTTCTCAAATCACCATGAAAGATGTTCTGGACTTGGTGGATAATGTGATTTGCAAGGAAGGTCTTGATGTTCTGGCAGTTCCTGGTAGGAAAAATCCACCTAATCTTGCCAGACCACGAAGATTTGAGATTGCAGCGGCCATTAACAGGCTCAGGACAATCGTTGTTGACGATTGTGAGTAGTGAAGCATATTATGGGTTGTAAAAATTGATGTAAGCCAAATAATGAATTCAAAAATTATTCGAGTAAAGTATGATTAAGTAACCAAATTAACTATTTTTTTACTCTATTTTGAAGAAATTTTACTTTGTATTGGTATTACATCAAAATATTTAAATTAAGTAACAACCTACACAGTATTTAGTGGTTTAGTTGTAATACTCGGGGTGGGATTTTTTTTGAAAATAAAAATAGATATATGAAGGAGGTAGTTTACATTAAGTACGTCTCCTGATGAAACGGATTTTAAAATTTCTAGTTTAATCTGTCACAGAATCCCTGAAAGGACATTCAAAATTAAAGGACATTGTTTTCCAGTTTGTTCAAGATGTACAGGGTTTTACATTGGTTCTTTTTTCTATTACATCATAGCTTATTTTGTTTATGTGGAATATACAATCTTTTTAATTTTTTTGGCCATTTTAATGACTATGCCCTCATTATTAGATGGTTTCACCCAATTAATTGAGTTGAGGGAAAGTAACAATATATTAAGATTATTAACCGGTTTAATAGGGGGTGTTGGACTAGCAATATTAATTAAAGCTCTTAAATGGATGATAATAATGTTTTGAAGATTTTTTAATTATAAGTTCAAGATAGAATAAAAAAAGAGGAGATTAAATGACAAAAATTTGTCCTAAGTGTAACAAAGTAAATGCAGATTCATCACAATTCTGTGAAAACTGTGGTGAAGAATTATCAAACCCCGCCAAAAAACCAATTAAAAGCGGAGGATTCGGTGAGTGGTGGGGTAAACAAGGTTCCGGTGTTAAATCAGGTATAATAATAGCAGGAATTTGTTGTATAGGATTAATAGTAATAATTGGTCTGGTAGGAATGACCTCTCCTGATGCTTCAACAACAGATAACACAAGCACCGATACAAATACTGATACCAATAGCGATACAACAGATACAAATACTGATACAACAGCCACTGAAAACCCTACTGAAGTTACAATTAACCAATTATACGGGTCTAACATTAAAGAAGGAACACTTGTAAAGGTTACTGGAACTGT
The DNA here is from genome assembly GCF_017873625.1 of Methanobacterium petrolearium. Lineage (NCBI taxonomy): Archaea > Methanobacteriati > Methanobacteriota > Methanobacteria > Methanobacteriales > Methanobacteriaceae > Methanobacterium > Methanobacterium petrolearium. Next base: position 87,829 of record NZ_JAGGKL010000003.1, read on the forward strand.
TCTACAATCAGATGGTTATAGTCTTAGGATGGAAAACACTGATGGTCAGGATATATTGGTTCAGGGATGGGATTTAAGTGCATATGAAGATCAGAGTGTTACTGTAGTTGGAACATTTATAGGTCCGACTTCATATGAAACAACAATTGGTAGTTCAAGAACCGTGCCCACTATAGACGATGCGGAAATAGCATAGATAATAAAATAATCCCATTATTTTATTTTTTTTCTAGACTATGACTAGTTTTCGATGCATATAAATTCTTTTTCTTCATCAAAGTTTCAATGAATTTTTAAGTTTTATAAGAATTAAATTCATATTTTAGATATTATAAATTGTATTGGAATATACTAATCCGATTGATTATGATAAGAATTAACTATCTTTATTGAAAATTTATCTCCTATGAGTTTGAATTAAAAAGTATTATAATCAAAAAAGACGAAAAATTCTAATATTTAAATTATCAAATAAAATAATGTAAAAGAGTTTGAATCTAATTCCAATAAAAAAAAGTCTAATATATAGGAGGTATTCTCATGGTTTACTGTCATAATTGCGGAACAAAAAATGATGATGATGCTGAGTTTTGCTCCAAATGTGGGGAGCCTTTAAAAGAGGTTAGTGACTATGGAGGACGACGCCGACCCCGACGTGATGACAGATATTATCGTGAAAGACATGAGTGTTTCGGACTTCCCCATGGTAATATTATTGGTCCGTTAATTGCAGGGGTCATTCTAATCTTATTAGGTTTGGCTTCATTCACCGGATTCAAAAACATTTGGACCTATATCTGGCCTGCAATAATCATTATTGTAGGGCTGTTAATAATAGTAGGTGCAATCTACGGTACCCAGAGAAGGAACTAAAAACTTCCTTTTTATACTTTTTAAGGTTCACTACCTTTCAAAAAAAATAGTTAGCTAAATCAGTGATATCTTTTTAATAGCTCAATTTATAACAATTTAATATCACCAAAATAGCAAATTAAATCATTCCATGATAAAAGAATAAATCTTATTTTATTAACTAAACAAAAAGTAATATCTGATTATTTTCCTATTTTAACCTTGTTTAACTTCCAATTTAGAAAACTAATCAATCTTTTCGCATCGCTTCTTTTTACATCATTTAATTCGATTTTGCCTTTATCAAGTTTAATTACCAGGGTTACTTTCCTTGGAGCAAATATATGATAACCAGTTTCTACTAAAACACCTATTCTGGATTTTTTTTGACCAGGTTCCTGTTTAACTATGACATCTTCCTTATCTTCTATATCAACAATATCTTCAAACTTAATGAACTGTCCTTCATCAGTTTCGATTCCCTTATCCATTATTTTAATGTGTTTAGTGTTTTTATCTGCTTTAATTATATATTCCCCTTTAGTTTCCAATATTTCCTGGAACTCTGTAGCCAGTTTAATTTGTTTCATTCGGGATTTATATTCCAATGTAACCTTATAATCTTCAAGGGTTTTTGATTGTTGTACTGGAAGTTCCTCTTCAGGAAGTTCCTCTTCATATAATGGAGGGTTATATTCATCATGTGAAGATTCATATTCATCGTATTGTAGGTTATTTTCATAATTTTCTTCAGTAAAATCAAGGCGTTCTGAATATATTAATTCTCCTCCACATTCACATTCATTGCTAAAATCTTCTGGTTTTTCTCCCGGTTGAAGTTCATAATAACCCCCACATTTAACACAGATCAAATAACCCATCAACAACACTCCTTTAATACAATTTATTGGATATTCATCTAAGAAGTATAATCTAAGAAGTATAATAATTTCTAATAATGCTTTCTAATATTAATTACGTTTTAATAATCCTATAATGATTATGAATTTCTATTGATTTTGAGTATGCAAGTCGCACACTAACTATTTGTACCCATATAACAGAATTAGTTTATTGTTAGAATATCACTAAAAAATTGTAAATAAGGGATTAGACACATGAAAATCAAACAATATGAATTCACGAAAAAATAACCAGTGACATTAAAATATTGTTTATTTATAGACACAAGTAGATCCATTCAAACAATCCTTGCATATCCTTTTGTGGCTGGATTCAGAAATCATCATCCTGGTTAAAATCCACAACATGATCAAAACCAGGAAATATAACTCAATAACCCAATTTGCCGTAACAATGTCCACTCCCACGAGAATCAGGAATGATCCCATAACCAGGGCCATGTTCAAAATGAATTTAAACGTTTTTCCCAGACTAAAGAATACGATAAGGAACAATGTTAAAAATACCATACATAATCCCATCCAGAATGAAATTTCCCCATAACTTGGAGGAAATCCATGAAAATAATATATCACTGTTCCTATGATGGTAATGAAAGCCCCTATCGAGAGCCCTAGACATCCTGGACAGTATTTGTTTCCTTTGATGTATAATGTGTGTGAAGTGAACTTACCGCAATCAGGATGGTGGCCTTCAAATTGTATATTGCTGTTTTTAGTAGTTTTTTCGGAATCTTCTTGAAATTTCATTAAGGTTTTACAGGTTGAAGGATAGGTAGCAGCTAAGATCCCCACTAAGCATATTATAATAAAAATGGATAGAATAGCTGTTTTCTGAAAAGAGTAGTATAACCTTGTTTGAGGAGCCCATAAATACAGTATCAGGAGAAAGAAGAGTCCCAAAAAGGAGATGGTAATAAGGAAGATGGATTGAAAGTCAGGATTGTTCTTTCTGAATCCAAAGATTAACTTCAATATAAACCCCTCAAAGCTTGCAGAAGACCTTGACCTGCCATGTAACGATAGGTTTGGCGTTTGAACTTGTTTCGTGATAGAACCCCACCGATCCTCCGCTTCATACTCCCATAAAAACTTCGGTAACACATGTACAGTTCTTCCTGCACTTCACTCCTCGTGAGGTGTTCTGTGGGCATTACTGCATGGACCATGTCATAGTTGGCCCAGTTATCATCCTCCAACCAATCATTTTTATGTGCGGTTTTGTAAAGGGCAGTTCCTGGGAAGGGAGTGAGTATCATGAAAATGGCAATATCAGGATCCACATAGTTGACATAGTCTCTTAGTTTCTGAAGGGATTCATGAGAATCTTGCCTATCTCCGGTGATGAGGGTTGCCTGGGAGAATATGTCATTTTTTTTAAGAATATCCATGGACAGTTTAGAATCAGATGCCCTGATCCCCTTGTTATAGTTATCCAGCACATTATCATCATGACGTTCCAATCCTGCCATTATCCAATAGTTACCGGCTTTCCTCATTTTAGGAAGGTTATCCTGGTGTTTAATTATATCATCACTTCTTGCCTGGAGGAACCATGTCACATCTTCAGAAATGCCCCTGTTAATTAATTCATCACAGACATTAGCAGTTCTTTTTCCCAGTCCAAAGTTATCATCAGTCAGCCATAGAAATGTGGTTCCATATTCGGAGTAAATATGTTCCATTTCATCGGCAATTCTTTTTGGAGATTTAGATCTCCATTTACCACTCCAATGTTCCCATTGGGAACAGAAAGTGCATTTATGGGGGCAACCACGAGATGCTTCAACCAGGGCATATCCTGCACCTTTATAGGCCATCATTTTGAAATTATATTTCTTCATATGTTCTTCCACAAAATGATAACCAGGGAAGGGTAGATCATCCAGGTTACTGATTAAAGGGCGAGGGGGGTTATTGATGATTTCGTCATTGTTCCGGAATGAAAGTCCCTTAACATCCAGGAGGGATGTTTCCTCATCAAGAGATTTTACCAGTTGGTATAAGGTGACTTCTCCCTCTCCTCGAACTACGAAGTCTATTTCAGGATAGTTTTTCAGGCTTTCATCAGCCAAAGCAGTGAAATGCTGACCACCTACAACAGTTTTAATATCCGGGTTCACTTTTTTGGCAATTTCAATTGTTCTGAGGATGGTGAAAGTGTTACAAGTGGCAAGTGCACTGGAAACAATTACATCAGGCATTGCTGATTCAATGTATCTTTGAAGTTTACTCCATCCAAAATTTTCTGCCTGTGAGTCCAGAACCTTTATATCCCATTCGGTATTCTTTGACTCTAAATAGGCTGCTAATTGAAGTATTCCCAGTGGTGGGGGCATATACTCTCCCATTACAAACCAAAATACCTTTGGGGGTTCTACAAATAAGATTTTCATTTACATCAACTGTTTTATCGTTAATCAATCCTTATTTACGATTTTTCGTAACTCATTTTATTTATGTTGATTTTTTTAGGAACCATAACAATGGATTCATCCATCGTTGATATATTTTTAGTACCTTAAATTTCCTTATATTTGTCTTTTAGTTATGTTTCAGAACTTTAACAGCTTAATATGGGTTACAATAGAAATTTGTGGAATAGTAAAATTGATATGTCTGTTTAAATCAATTAGTAATGTGGGTACATGGAATAAGTGAGATGTAATAATGACTTGGGTGACTTTAGCAACGTTACTGGTGATTTTGGTCGTGTTCCTGCTTTTATTTATAAGGTATTATCTCCTATATCGGAAAGGTGCACAATCATAGTTCCCATTGGCATAGATCAAATAAGTAGATTTTTATAGAGTTTAAGTTGCCTAATAGGTCCACACTGGTATTTCTTTCCATTTTGCTTTGAATGTTTTGAGGGTTTGAATTATTAAGGATGAATTGAAACGATCCACCATTAAAACTCCTTTACCTAATTTTTCGGCGTTAATTTTGCTGACAATACCTGGATATTCTTTTACTATGCGCTGCCCATTCTTTTTGTAAGTAGATATTCCACCATATAAAGCTCGGTTTAATTTATTTCTATGGTTTTGATCCATTTGAGTGGTATCATATGAGAGGATCACACGTGATTTCAAATTTAAACCTTCAGCAGATACAGTGAATGCTTTACCATGGAGAAGAACTCCTTCTCCACTCATTGCTGCCTTGAATTCCGGATTGTTTTCCAACTCATCAAGGGTGATTTGACAAATTCTAAACTTACCATCTACCAGGTTTTCTACCTCTTCTACGGAAGTTTTTGATTTATTAGAATAAATAACAATCAAGTCAACATCTTTTAATGTTTTTGAAGATGCAGCACCTGGAGAAATAATGGAAATAACACTTTTCACTTTTTTTATTTTTTTAGTAAGCTCAAAGGCTATTTTTAAGTCCATTTACTCCATCTCCTTTGAAAGAAATTAACAGATCAAATTATAAATTTGATAAAAAACTACAATCACATTTAACTGTTATATTGATACACGGAACATAAGTAGTTTTCATAAAAAATTGGTTTAAAAAAATTCAATAAAAATATTTAAAGTGAGTGAATAATGGATTTAGTCATTTTCCCTAAAAAGTGTTAAATGAAAATTGATAGAGTTTATGGACAGTCTATGTCCGCCACAAATGGTTTGATATCCAGAACTGGGCTTTCATCCAATGCATCTAATCCTTTAACAGTTAAAACATTTCCTTCTTTTTTTACCAGTTTAACTGTGCATAATGCCAGGGGATTGGGACGTATTGGTGCTCTAGTGGAAAATAAACCTGTTTTCTTTTTCTTTCCATATGGGACAACTCTCATGGATGCTGGTCCGGCACGATCCAACCAGTAAATTATTATAAGGTTTGACCAGTTTTCGATTCCATCTAAACCCTCTGAATATTCTTCAAAAATCGTTATATCGCTTATTTCTTCTGAAAATCGTCCTTGATGCGGGGAACCTTCCTTAACTTTAAAAGGAGAGTTAACTAAACCTATAGCTTTGAGTTTCATAATTCAACCACTTATTAATTATCTAGTTTCAGTTCAGTTAAATCTATGGGGACAATTTAAATTAATACAAGAAATTTAATTCAAAAACAACTCCCCATTCAGGAGTAAACAGTTCTTTAACTGAATGAAAATTTTTAGATCTAGAAAAAAAATAATTGAAAGACATATTGTATGCATGAAATATAGTTAATGGAATTATGAATATTTAACAAGAAAAAAAAGTTGTATATCAAATCAATGGAGAACCCGCAAGGGTTGTTTGAATGGGGAGTTTTGGTTGGGCCCTGCGGGTATGATTTTAGGGAGGCAATTAGTAGATATTGCTATTGCTTCTCCATTGATCGTGGTTTAATAAAGTATTTACAAATTAAACTTGGATAACATCCCTTATATAGATTGCGGAGCCCAGAAAAAAATTATATTGGAATATTAAGGAATTATAACAAAAAAATTCGTTTGAAATAATTTTTTCATCAGTTGAGATTTTTGATGAGTAATATCAAGTTAAGTGAAATTTACTTCCAATATCATGCAAAATTAATAAAATTTTGTTGTTGGGTTAAAATACTGATCAAGGTAATATTAAAGGCGTATTTCGAATTAATGGCTTGGTTCACTTTTTGATTTATCACCACTTAATATCTTTTTTATATTATGTAGTCTTTTTCCATTTTCAGAAGTTTTGGCTGATTTCCTGGGCGAATTTGTCCTAATTTTCCCAAAAATATTTTCACCCCCTTAGGCAATAATTTTTTTTCACAGAATCTTAAAGTTTAATGTGACAGCGTTCACAGAGGAAATAAACAATACTCCCAACCGATTCTCCCAGTACACTGGAGCATATAAAAACCAAAAATGTACCAGACCACTACCCTTAATTTAAACCTTCGCTGTAATGACTAGTAACAAAACAATTATCATCTTCCACTCAAACACGGTTATACCAGCTTTCATTATGGTATACTACCAATTAATATATTTTTTCAGAAATCATTGACGATTTATACAACTCAAAAATGATTTTAAATGAACGATTTTAAATAAAATCAATATGATGAATGTTAGTTATTTGTATTAATACAAATGTTTAAATACAATGCTGATATAAACTGTAATTAAATGAATTAGACTCACTATAAGGTTTGTCCAAGAGTCAATGAAACTCATGCCTTTATACCGTCTCCGAAAAAAACTTGGCATGGCAACGTCTCTGAGGCTTAAAAAACCTCAGGGACTAATTAATATGTAAACTTTTTTTTTAAAAAGCTTTTTTATAAAATCCTGAGCCCTATTATCTAATTAATACCATTACAAACATTTGACTATTTAAAGTGTATCATTACAAAATTTTTTTAAAGTGTATCATTACAAAATTTTCAAAAAATTTATCCATTACACTGTTATAAAATGAAATAGGTGATAAAATGGCAGATCCTAACAAATCAATATACACAAGTTCACTGGATGTTAAAGATAAAAATGGAGATATTCTGGGAGCGGTATGTGTTTCACCTTCAAAGGAGATTGGCAAAAGGGACATACTTTTAATGGATGAGAAAACTGGAACCCAATCTGTTAGAAGCACAACTGAACTGATTAATATGTTGTCCAAAAAGAATGTTTCTTTTGAAGATAGAAAAATTGTGTTAGATTTTCTAGCCGAAAGACTAAGAGTTTTAGAACAAGAATTGGCATTCAACACCTTGAAAACATTGAAAGAAGCTGAAAATAAGAAATAAAAACCCATTATAACGTAACATATAACCAGCTAAAATCTGAATCATTCAATATTAAAAATATCCTAAAATCATAAATATATTTTTTATCAAAAATTACAAACTCAATTTATACTGGAGATGATGATATGTCCATAATCGGTATAATCATCACAGATATGTTTGAAGATGTGGAATACACTGAACCTGCAGCTGCTTTCCAAAAAGCAGGCCATCAAATTGTTAGTATTGGGCTTGAAAAAGGGAAAACCGTTAGGGGTAAACGAAACCAAACACCAGTTAAGATAGATAAAAGTTTAGATGAAGTTACCCCCCTTGATTTTGATGCAATTTTAATACCTGGAGGCTATTCTCCTGACATCCTCCGTGGTGAAGAGAGAGCCGTCGAATTTATTAAAAATTTCTTTGAAACGGGTAAACCAATTTTTGCAATCTGTCATGGGCCACAACTCCTAATAACAGCTAAAGTTTTAAATGGTATGAAAGTTACAGGCTGGAAATCAATCATCCAGGATATAAAAAATGCCGGTGCTGAATATGTTAACCAGGAAGTAGTGGTTGATGACAACCTTATATCCAGTAGAGGGCCTGAAAACATCCCTGCATTTATAAAAACAAGTTTGGAAAGGTTGAAGTAAAAATTAGAGTAATATCCTTACCCCTAGTTTAACTTCACCATATCAATACAACTAACAGATGAAAAAAATAAACTCATTACATTAAACCATTACCCAATCAAAAGGAGGGGGTGGAGGTTACTAAAGACCATGAAGTTAATAAATTAACTAAAAAAATTAGTAATGCAGTAATTAGATGGGACTCTATTATTGATGGCTCTCCTTTCCCTCAATTTGTAATTGACAAGGATCATAATGTTATTTACTGGAACAAAGCCCTGGAAGAATACAGTAAAATCAAATCCGCAGACATAATTGATACCGAAGAGCACTGGAAAGTATTTTACAGTGAAAAAAGACCATGTCTGGTTGATTTATTAGTAGACGAAGATTTTGAAGGTATTGAGTACTGGTTTTCTGATAGTTATAAAAAATCTGAACTTGTAGATGGAGCCTACGAAGCTGAAAGTTCAGATACAATTAAAGGTAAAAAAAAATTCCTACGTTTCACTGCATCACCTATCAAAGATGATGAAGGTAATATAATAGGCGGTTTAGAATCTTTTGAAGATATTTCAAAGCGTAAAACAGCAGAAAAAAATCTTAAAAAGAGTGAAAAAAAGTTCAGAAGTCTAGTTGAAAACCTTAATGTAGGAGTGTGCCGTAACACCAATGATATAGATGGTCACTTTATTCAGGTGAATCCTGCTTTTGCCAGAATGTTCGGGTATGATTCTGTAAGTGAACTCATGCAGATTAAAGTTTCAGACCTTTATTACAATCCTCAGGAAAGAAAACAATTCGTAAAAGAGATAAATCAAAATGGTTTTGTCTTAAACAAAGAATTGCATTTAAAAAAGAAAAATAACAACACCATATATGTTTCGGTATCAGCACAAGCCCATTATAATAAAAATGGAGCTGTAGACTGGATCGATGGAATAATTGAAGACATTACCCAGCAAAAACAAGCAGAAGATGAACTTCGTCACACTAATGAATGGCTTGGATTTGCCCAAAAGGCTGCAAAAAGTGGTTTCTGGGATTGGAATATCACAAACAACACATTAACCTGGTCTTCAGAGTTTTATGAACTTTTTGGATTGGTTTCCACCGCCGAACCTTCATTTGATACTTGGTTAGAGTTATTACACCCTGATGACCGTGAAACAGCCATTGAAAAAATGAACCACGCCATAGAAAAATACGAATTCCTTGAAAATGAGTATCGTGTGATTAAACATGATGGAAATCAAATCTGGATAAGTGCATTAGGTTCTACACTTTATGATGAAAAGGGTAATGCAGAAAAAATGACTGGTATCTGTCTAGATATCACTCATCGTAAAGAAGTTGAAGATAGACTTAAAACTAAAGCGCAATTACTTAATTTAACCCATGATGCAATTTTCACCCGTGATCTAAATGATAGGATTACCTTCTGGAACTTAGCTGCCGAAAAAACATATGGCTGGACCCAAGAGGAAGCGTTAGGTGAAAAAATTCATGATCTGTTCCACACTCAATTCACAACCCCCTTAAATGAAATAAAAGCTGAAGTGTTAAAACACGGCCATTGGGATGGTGAACTAACTCACACCAAACGTGATGGATCTAAAATTATTGTTTCAAGTAGATGGTCCATCCAAAATGATGAAAATGGTAAACATATTGGGTTCATGGAAGTGAACAACGACATAACCCAACGCAAAAAAGCAGAAAATAAAATAAGTGCAGCCAAAGAGCGTTACTGTTCTATTGTCCAACATCTTAATGATGGATTTATTATTCATGATTTTAAAGGAAAAATCTTTGACTGCAATGAAAACGCAGCCCGCATGTTTGGTTCTACCAAAGAAGAAATGAAGACTTCTCATCTTAATGAATTTAGTACAGCAACCACTCCAAACTTCTCAGAACGTGTTGATCAATTAATAAAAACAGGAAATTTTGAATTTGATGGGAAATATAAGCGTGAAAATGGTAATGTATTGTATTATAATGTCAAAGCCAGCATTGTTTCTTTTGAAGATGATGGTCGGATTCAAAGCTTCATCCGGGATACAACAAAGCATACACTAGCTGAAAAAGCCTTAAAAGAAAGTGAAGAAATGGCTCAAAAACGACTTGCTGAGATTGAAGCAATTTACGATTCAGCACCTATTGGATTATGTGTATTTGATTCTGATTTATGCTATGTGCGTATAAATAATCGTCTGGCTGAGATAAATGGCATACCTATTGACGAACATATTGGAAAAACTGTGGGTGAAGTTGTACCAGATCTAGAAGACCAAGCTATTGCAGTAGCCCAAGAAATTTTTGAAACAGGAAATACTGTTCTAGGCAGGGAATTCAATGGAATAACCCCTGCCAAACCAGGTGTGATTAGAACGTGGATAGAGCAATGGTACCCTATTAAAAATTCCAATGGTCAGATTTTGGGTATCAATGTGGCAGTGCTTGAAATTACTGATATAAAAAAGGCAGAAAAAGCCCTAAGAGAGTCAGAAGAAAAATTACGTCTGGCTATTGCAGGAGCTGATGCTGGAATGTGGTTCTGGGATCTTAAAAATAATGAGTTAGAGTGTACTGATCGTTGCAATGCTATTTTTGGTATAGAAAAAGACCCCAAAATTTCATACGATCTGTTTTTAAATGCAATACATCCTAACGACAGGAAGATAGTTAATAATGCTTTTGAAAAGTCTTTAGACAATATTAACGAACTTAAATTGGAAATAAGGGTTTTATGGCCTGATGAATCACTTCACTGGGCATATTTAATTGGAAGAGTATATCCTGATAATAAAGGTAATCCTAAAGAGATGATGGGTATTGTGATTGATATCACTGACCGTAAAACCGTTGAATCAGAACTGCGAGAAACTTTAAAACAACTTAAAAGGTCTAATGCTGAATTAGAGCAGTTTGCCTATGTGGCTTCACATGACCTTCAGGAGCCCCTTAGAATGGTTATCAGTTTCTTACAACTTTTACAACGTCGTTATGACAACCAGCTCGATTCTGATGCAAATGAGTTCATACATTTCGCTGTAGACGGTGCAACTCGCATGCAGGAACTGATTAACGACCTTTTAACTTATTCTCGTTTGGGTCGTGACACAGTAAAAATTGAAGATGTGGATACTGAAGATATTATAAAACAGATCCTCATCGATTCTAAAGTTTTAATTGAAGAAACCCATACTCTCATAACTTACCAAGATCTTCCCATGATTAGAGCGGATTACACCCAGATGGTACAGGTTTTCCAGAACCTGATTGGTAATGCTATAAAATATCAAGATAACCAACAACCAAAGATCCACATATCTGCAAAAAGAAGTGGTAAAGACTGGATTTTCAAAGTAAATGATAATGGTATTGGTATTGATCCCAAACATGGAGATCGTGTATTTAGAATATTCCAACGTCTCCATGGAAGAGATGAATATGAAGGTACTGGTATTGGCCTGGCCATAGTCAAAAGGATAATTGAACAACATGGAGGTATGATCTGGTATGAATCCGCACAAGGTCAAGGATCAAAATTTTATTTCACTATACCCACAGGAGATGATTAAATGAGGATTAAAACGATCAGACCAGTGAATGTGATGTTGGTAGAAGATAATCCTGGAGATGTGCGTTTAATCCAGGAAGTTTTCAAAGAAGCCAAGATTAAAAATCTTCTACATGTGGCCCAAGATGGTGAAGAAGCCATGCAGATGTTAAATCATAATGGAAAAAACATTCTTCCCCAAATCCCTGATCTGATACTACTTGATTTGAACTTGCCTAAAAAAGATGGAAGAGATGTATTAATAGAAATAAAAAATGATGAACGGTTAAAATGTATTCCTGTTGTGATTCTAACCAGTTCCAGTAGGGAAGAGGACTTAATAGAATCATATAAAAACAATGCCAACTGTTACATACCAAAACCTGTTGAATTAGACCAATTAATCCGAGTAATCCAGAACATAGGGAATTTCTGGCTTGATATAGTTACATTACCACCCAGATAATTAATTGGTGATTATTATGAATAACAATGAAATTAAAGTCCTTCTAGTTGAGGATAACCCCGGTGATACCGCACTTATCAGGGAAATGTTTCTGGAAATCCCTAAAATTAGTTTTAACGTTTCACAAGCTGAAAATCTTAAAGATGCATTAGACGCTGCTCATCATAATCACTTTGATATTATACTTTTGGATCTTCATTTACCAGACAGTCATGGAACTAGAACCTTTACCAGTGTCCAGCAAGTTGCACCGCACATCCCCATAATAATACTCACCGGTCTTGAAGATGAGGAATTTGGAATCAAACTGGTTGGTGAGGGTGCTCAGGACTACCTGGTTAAAGGACAGGTGGACAGCCTAATACTGGCACGTTCCATCAAATACTCCATTGAAAGAAAACATATACTAAGTAAACTGAGGGAAAATGAAGAAAAATACCGATCCATGATTGAAAAAATCCATTCAGGAGTATTTTTAATTAATTTAAGAAATCAATTAAGTTACGTTAATCGGGAAATGGCCAAAATGTTAGGTTACAATGTGAAAGAGATGATCAATAAAGATATTTCCAATTTCATCAAACCGGATGGAGAATCAATATTCAATGATCATCTACATAACATTACAAAAAGAACAAAAGAAAAGGAAAATCTGGCCCAAACCTACGAACTGGAATTCATAAAAAAAGATGGAACTACGTTATGGGGTTTAGTATCCACAAACCCGGTATTCAAACCTAACAAGCAATATTTAGGTGCCATATCAATCATAACTGATATCAGCTCACGTAAAGGAATAGAAAAATCATTGATGACTGCCATGATCGAGAAAGATAGAGATTTCTTTCTTATAATGGGTAACATGGTAGAAGCCATGAAACCTTTAATTCAAGAAAACCATGATGTTATAGAATTTGAAGATAAATTCACATGATTTTTGTAAGCTATCTCCTTCTATTAAATCCTAACCCCTTTAGTGTACTATGAAAATTTAAGTAATGCTATTAAATCAAAATTTTCTTCAATAAAATGAAATGTTATAACCCATAACATAGTTGAACATACTAAGTTGAAGCAATTTCAACTAGAGCTAAAAGTTTATATACAAAACTGGACAATTAATTTTTTTAGTCCCTTGGTGTAGTGGCAATCATGTGAGACTCTGGATCTCGCGACAGCGGTTCGACTCCGCTAGGGACTATTTCTTTGGTTTTTAATACGTTTCTACTTAAAACTATTTCTACCAATTAGATTAAAAATAATCAATCTATCCATTTTTGACAATCAAACCGGTTTGTTCCTTTAATAAGTAATGTCTTTAATCAAGTAATGGCTATAGCATTTATTCAACAGCACCCATCATTGCAGTTTCTAACTCTTGTTTAGGATCACGCCTTTTAGAACTTTTTTTGGACTTTTTTATGGTTGTTTTACCTATTAATTCCGGTAAACTACCATCAAAGGTATTTAACTTGAATATTTTCACTTTTTCGCCCAATTTTTTCTTTTTAGGCATTGAACCACCACCCTATAATTATGATTTTTAGGTAGAAAATAGTTTAACTAGAGGGAAAATTTAACATGTCTTAGCAAGTGCCCCCTGCTATAAATGGCTAATGGACTTCATCAGTGAATTCTATTCAACTAAAAAAACTCATAAACTTCATTAATGAATTCTAATCTTTCATCATGAAAATCTACACAGTTTTAGTTTAGCTCTTTTTTTTAAATTATAATTTTTCCGTCTTTCATATTGGATAATTTTCCATCTTTCATCCTGGATAAAAACCATTTTAAACAAATTGGAATGACATTATGATGTGAACAATGTTAAATAAGTATTAAAATTATCCCTTCAATGTTCTAGTTTAAAAAATAAATTAACAGTCCAACAATTAATTATATATTGTACTAAGGTGGATAAGTAAATAAAAAGTATTTAGAGAACAAAAAAGGGATTCTAATGAAAAATGATGATGTTTGTGAAATTCATTGTATTAATGAAAACTCTGTAAGGGAAGTTAAATCACAAATGCTCCCAGATGAAACATTTCACCGGATCTCAAATAATTTCAAAGTACTCAGTGATCCCACTAGAGTCAAAATACTCTATGCATTAATCCAAAAAGAAATTTGTGTATGTGATCTAGCCGCTGTTCTGAATATAACTGATTCAGCAGTATCACATCAACTCAGATTATTAAGGCACCAAAACATGGTCAAATTCAGGAAAGAAGGTAAAATGGCATATTACTCAATATCAAACAATCATATAGTTGAAATGATAAAATTGGCATCAGCAAATACTGAAAAATAAACAATAAAGAAAAATAAACAATGGAATAATTATAGATTATATACAAAAACGAAAGTTTTATTATAACCAATGTATAATTGAATTTAAATAGGTTGGTCTGCAATATAGATGAATTGGATAAATTTAATATGTGAATAATGTATAATATAATTAAATAATGTAAAAAGAATATAGACAAATTTTATTTATTAATTGAATGACATAATTGCTGGTAGTTGTATCAATAGAATGATATTACTTTAAAATAAATATAGACGATTTTTAAGATTTTGGGGGGAATAGACTACTTAATATAAAAATAATACATGGCAAGCAAGACTATATAAAAAATCTAGATAAAATTAGGGGACGGCTTAAAAAACGATGTTAAAAAGAAATTAATGAATAATACATTTCCTGTAGGAGAGATAATTTAATGAAATGGTCCTTAGTTGCACTGGCAATTTTCCTTTTAATAGTAGGCTACTCATACGTTGCGACCATGGATGGTCCAATTACCCCAGAGGGCAGGCTCGCGTTTGTAAAAGTCGCCAACCCTGACATGTACCCCGGACACTTACACTCCCAACTATTAGCTAAATTTGCCAATGAAAGTGGTTCCAAATCAATTCTGGTTGTGCACTTCGCAGGTAGTTCAAATTACCGTAATTATAAGGAAGGTGATGTGGAGATACTCGAACTTGCCTTCATAGACGCCAATGGAACAGGAGCTACCGGTGATACCAACTACTGGGATTCACTTAAAATAGCAATATTCGGCGCTCCTGAAGGTCGATATAAATACAAAACAGATGGAATCGTTTTTGACAACCTCACCAGCGCCTTAAACTACCTGTATGGTATTGCAGAAGAAAATGGTCAGGAAGGCCCCATACCCATGTACTGGCATGGTACAGCCCGTAAAGACAATCCCATATTTTCTCAGGGATGCGGATTCCCCTTATACTTTGACATAACCCGACAACTGTACGGAATCATACCTGCTTGGATTTACACACTAAAAGGTATGTTAGTACCTTACTTTAAAGATCCGTATGCTAATTATGAGCTGTCGCACTATTCAGAACTTCAAAACTACTATCAACGGGGTATGATTGATTTCACTTAGGATTGATGAAAAAAGGAATATTACCCATTATTTATTATTTTTTATTCCTTAATCATTATCCTCCCATTTTTATCGGTATTTCTTCCACATTTGATCTACAGATCCTTAATTGATTTTTAAAAAAAATTTTAGGAGTGTTTATTCCTTTCCAATGATTCAAATATAAATCGAGGTTTACATCCATATTTCTTAATACATGACCTGATTTGCTCCTCATCAACATCTTTAAAGTTGTTTCTCACAATCTGCATGGTTTCGGCTTCTGTGTAGGATATTCGGATAACTTCAAAAAACCGACTAATAATGAAAACAAATATCTGCGAAAAGATATGGAAATCTGTTAAAAGATCATATTTAACGCCTCTCATTCTGAAAACAAAAGCTGTCTGAATTACAACATTTATTTTTTCAAGGTCCTTCCGATGCTTCAGAAACTCCATTAAAATACCAAAATAAAATGGAAATGTGTCAAAACCTTTATTTAAAGACCAGAGGCTAAGACCAACTTTATCTCCATCAATAAATTCAGAATCAAGAAGTTTATCAGCTAATAAAATGAGGTCATATTCCTGTACTTTCTTATAAACCTCTTCATTAGTTTTTACACTAAGATCTTCTCTGAGTGTTCTGTAAAATTCTGTGAAAACCTCAGAAGAGCTCATATCATGATTATCTAAAAAAAGTATGGGATCATAAACATTCAAATCAAGACTTTTTAAGGCAGAATAAATATTAGCTGATTTACCAGTCCCAGGACTCCCTATGATCAACACAAACATACCCTTACGGTTCTTCATGCTACGAAACATACGGTATATCTTTCTAAAGGATCGGGTATACACAAAATCCCCATTGTCCCATTCTGATTTCACCTTATAATCTGCCATGTTATTATTATAGGCTTACATATAAATCCACTTTATATTCCACAGCTTATTGGAAAAAGGAAATATTGAAATGATACTATAATGGATTTAATAAGGTATTTTGTACACAAGATTAATAATAAACTAAATTCATAATGAGTCTTATAAAAATAGGAGAAAATCAATAAAAGGATAATCAATAAATTTACACTTTATCCAAAATAATAGTTGTCGGATAAAATAACTTGTTGTTTGATTAGCTCAAATACAACAATAATCATATAATGATGGAAAAATTGTGATTGAAAATCTTTTTTAGAATATAAATAGGTGTTTTAAATGGAAACAGTTAACATTCTCATTGAAGCCTTACCCTACATCAAAAAATTCCACCATAAAAAGATCATGATTAAATACGGTGGTCACGCCATGATCGATTCTGTTGCCAAAAGCTCCACAGCCCGTGATACTGTTCTATTGAAATATGTGGGAATGAAACCCATAGTAGTACACGGAGGAGGACCTGAAATCTCCCGTTCCATGAACAAACTAGGTAAAGAACCAAAATTCATCGGCGGACTTCGTGTAACCGATCAGGAAACCATGGATATCGTGAAAATGGTCCTCGTTGGCAAGATAAGCACCGAAATCGTGTCTAACATCGGATTACATGGTGGTAAAGGAGTGGGACTTTCAGGTAAGGATAATATGCTCCTAAAAGCTCGTAAACGCTCCCCCCAGGTCGTGGTGGACCAGGAAACAGGTAAAGAACAGATGGTTGATTTGGGCCTGGTGGGGGAGATTGAATCAATAAACCCTGAAATCCTCAAAGTTATGACTGAAAATGATTACATACCAGTTATCAGCCCCATAGGAGTAGACGATAAGGGCGAAACATTAAATTTAAATGCCGACACCGTGGCCGGGGAAGTCTCCGGCGAAGTTGGGGCAGAAAAACTTATAATACTTACCGATGTCCCTGGAATTCTCAGGGAACATTCAGACCCTGATAGTCTAATTAGAAAAGTTAGCATCGAGGAAGTACTGGAACTTATTGATGATGGAACTGTCCGGGATGGTATGTTACCAAAAGTGCTGACTTGTATCAGTGCCCTGGAAAATGGAGTTAAATCAGCCCATATAATCGATGGGAGAATAAAACATAGCATACTACTTGAGATCTTCACCAAAGAAGGTATTGGAACCATGATCACCAGATAAGTTCCAACAAACTTACCACCTTTTTTTAAATATTGATATTTCCATATAACATTTTTACTGAGTTTAAAATTATTCATAAAAACTTAAAGTTATTTGAAATCTATATAAATTAACAGGAAGTTTCAAAGTGAAAATATCGATTGTAACTGATGGATCATATGGTGAACGGGCCCATGCAACTATTAAAGAAGAATTCAACTGTGATTACATCATGATGGATGCACCAACATCCACGTTTATGGATGAAATTGATCTTCCATCTGAAACCCTTGCACAACTTGAAAATGCAGACATAATTATAACCTACACTTTACATCCAGATTTAACACTAGATTTGGTTGATGCCCTGCATGATAAAGTGGAATGGATAATAGTGGGAGCTTGGAGGGGTGATGGTTTCAAAAACCAGTTAGAAAAATATGGAAATGTAACCTGCCCTGAAAACATGTGTGATCTTTCTGAAAATGGTAACCCTATCTTTGATGAATTTGTATCCAAATTTGGACAACCAATAGTCAGAGTAAACTGCCAGGGTGATAAGGTGGTTGACGTAAAAGTTTTAAGATGCTCTCCATGTGGCAGCACCAGATTTGTTGCTGAGGAGATGGTGGGGGAACCTACAGAAACCCTACCAGTTAGGGCAGGACTTCGAATACAACATTATCCATGTCGAGCACCCAAGATGAGACTTTTCGCCGATGATGAATGTAAGAAAGAACTTGCTGCTAATTTCCATAAAAAAGCCTTTGAAAATGCCCTAAAAAAGGATAACAATGCTGATTAAATATAATAGTGGAAATTACCAGCCCCTTAATCCAAATTACATGATGAAAATAATTATTTAAGGGTAATGATTTAATAGGCACTTTGCTAAAAAGTAACAATGTGAGAAATATGTTAGAAGTAGCGATTATTGGAGCCAGTGGTTACACCGGAGGAGAACTTTTAAGGTTTCTTGATGTTCACAGCAAAGTGGAAGTAGTTGCAGCCACTTCCCGACAGTATGCAGACACTCCCATAAGAAAGGTACATCCTCACCTGCATGATCTGGATTTAAATTTTTTAGATAAATCACCATCAGATTTGGATGTTGATTTGGCCTTCACCGCCACACCTCACGGCGCTTCCATGAATATTGTTCCCGAACTAGTAGAAAAAGGAATCAAAGTGGTTGATCTCAGTGGAGATTACCGATTCGATGATATTGCTATTTATGAGAAATGGTACGGTTTAAAACATAAAAAACCGCTGGAAGCTGTTTATGGATTACCCGAGATGTATCGAGAGGAAATTAAACGAGCTTATCTTGTTGCTAACCCTGGATGCTATCCCACTGGTGCCATACTAGCTGGCATTCCCCTGGTAAAAAATGGTATCACTGACACTCTAATTGCTGACTCTAAAAGTGGAGTGAGTGGTGCTGGGATCAATCCAACCCCAGTTACACATTACCCCAACATTGGTGACAATCTGGTACCATACGCAGTGACCACACACCGCCACATGCCTGAAATCCAGGAAAAACTACAAAAATACGGAAATGTTCGCGTATCATTCACTCCACATCTAATACCTGCTATTAGGGGGATTATAACCACATTACATTGTTTCCCAAATAAAGAAATTACTCCATCTGAAGTTCAGGAAATATATAAAGAGGAATATCAAAATGAACCATTCATCCGGGTGCTTGAAGAAGGTGAAATTCCAAGATTAAGTTCCGTGCGTGGATCAAATTTCTGCCATATTGGCTGCTTTGAAATTGATGAAAACGGTAGATTAGTTGTTATTTCTGCTATTGATAATCTGGTTAAGGGTGCTTCAGGTGTGGCAGTTCAAAATATGAATCTTATGTGCGGATTCCCCGAAACAATGTCCCTGGAAGCTGTGGGTTTACATCCCTAAACCTTTATAAACTTTGATCCATATAATTTATGAAAAGATCGTGAAAGAATAAAGTGAAAAACTCTTACTAATCACCGATACTCAATTTATTCTTCCTATAAACCTTTAATACTTCCAATAAGAATTATGTTGGTTGAGGTAAATATGAAAATAATTGTTTTGTTTTATTCAAGGAGTAGGAAAACGGCTCTGGTGGCCAAGATCCTAGCCAAGGAAGTGAATGGAGATACTCAGGAAATAATTGACCTGAATGATAGACAGGGCCCATTAAACTATTTAAAGGCTTCAGTGGATGCTTTTCGTGAAAATAAGACTGTAATCAAGCCAGAAACAGTAGATCTCACAAATTATGATCTAATCTACTTGGGAAGTCCCACATGGGCAGGTAAACCAGCACCAGCAATTATCACCCTCATTGACCACTGTAATTTCATTGGTAAAGATGTTATTTTATTTGCCACCATGGGTGGCTCTGGTGGTCAGAAAGTTATCAACCGCATGAAAGAAAAAATAGAACCCCGGGGAGGGCGAATGATTAAATCATTCCTGGTGAAAACTGGTGGCAAGAAAATGGAAGAATTGGTTGAAGATGTTAAAGAAATCATCCGAGATGAAGATCTCCCTATATATGGAATATAAATTTAACATATTATGACAAGGAATTAAATTTATAATAATAAATTAATCTTGAGATAAATAGTTAAAACTGGTGATTTAATTGATAAATTATGAAAGATTCTTAGAATCCTACAAACCCCTCATCGCTGTTCCAGTGGTAATCACCATTATCGCTTTGATATTAGTAGCCACTCTTGGACTTCAGCAAGGCATAGAACTTAAAGGTGGAACTACTGCCGTGGTACAACTGGAAAAACCCATTAGTCAAAATGAATTAGACACATTGATTAGTGAGGGTATGTCCACACAACAGGTTGATGTTACAATTAGTAACAATCAGGCCAATGTGGAAATCGCTGGTGATGTCAGTATTGTTAAATTAACATCTGTCCTGGAGGGAACAGGGAATATAACCAGCTATCATTCAGTTGGTCCGGTATTGGGTAAAGAATCAATGACACAAGTATACTATGCACTTGCTTTCGCATTCATCTTCATGAGTATAACTGTTTTCATAATTTTCCGAAATTTCGTGCCCAGCTTAGCAGTTATATTCGCTGCCCTCTCTGACATTATAATTGCCCTAGGTGGTATGGCCCTATTCGGAATCCCCCTTTCAGTAGCTTCAGTAGGAGCAATACTCATGTTAATTGGTTACAGTGTAGACACTGACATCCTGCTCACCACCCGAATCCTTAAAAGAAAAGAAGGCACAGTAACTGAAAGAGCTGTAGAAGCCATTAAAACAGGTTTAACCATGGCAGCCGCAGCCATTGGTTCTATGGTGGCGCTTTACCTGGTAGTGGTATTCATGATCCCTGCTGCCCAGACCTTGGCTGATATAGCTGCCGTGTTGATCATCGGTTTAACCGCAGATATTCTGGCCACCTGGCTTATGAACCTTGGAATACTTAGATGGTACGTGGAGGCACGAAAATGAAATACGATAAATTCATCAAAGACAAACGGTTCATTCTTCTTGTCGTGCTGGTCATTGGGAGTATAGCTGCTATTTCAGTTTTTGGTATCCAGCAAGGGCTGGATCTTAAAGGCGGATCAGTAATACAGCTTCAGCTTGAAAAACCAGTGGACACCACCACCATGAACACAGTTACCGCTGTTCTGGATAAAAGGCTGAACATATTTGGTGTTAAAGATGTTAAGGTATACTCCAGTGGAAATCAGAATGTAATTGTGGAAATTGCTGGTGTGGAACCAGAGGATGTTGCCAAGATCGTGGGATCTAATGGTAAATTTGAAGCCAAAATTAACAACCAAACTGCCCTGGTAGGATCTGATATCACCAGTGTACAACCATACCAGGTTACTGGAACCGAGTGGCAGGTTCCCTTTAAAGTATCTCTGGAAGGTGCCAATCGTTTTGCTGAAGTAGCTGAAGGTCAGGCTGGCACTCCTGTAGAGATGTACCTTGATGACCAACTCATAACATCACCAGAACTTTCTGCAGAACTGGCCAATGGACAACCATCCACTGAAGTGATGATCAGTGGTGCTGAAAGCACCAAAGAAGAGGCACAGACAGAAGCTAAGAGTATTCAAACATTATTACAATCTGGTGCTCTCCCTGTTAAAGTGGAAATTGTTGGTGTTAGCAGTGTTTCAGCCGAACTTGGTGATCAGTTTATAAACGGAGCAATCGTAGCTGGATTATTAGCACTGGTGGTTATTGCAGCCATTATAATTCTAAGATACCGTACACCATTACTGGTTATTCCCATTATGTTAACCAGTATCGCAGAACTCATCCTGGTATTGGGAACTGCTGCTGTAATACACTGGAACATTGACCTGGCAGCAATTGCCGGTATACTGGCAGCCATTGGTACTGGTGTAGATGACCAGATCATCATCACCGATGAAGTGCTTAAAGGATTCCAGGAGAAAAAACGCTTTTCCGGTGTTCGCAACCAGATAAAGAAAGCCTTCTTTATCATATTCGCTGCTGCAGGTACTCTCATTGCGGCAATGTTGCCTCTGGCATATATTGGTTTCAGTAGAGGAGCCACTGGAATAGGTGTTCTGTCTGGATTTGCATTCACCACTGTCCTGGGAGTGCTTGTTGGAATTTTCATCACCAGACCAGTTTATGCTAAATTTGTTGAACTAATGTTGGATAAACGATAACAAAAAAAATCTTTATCCAAACCTTTTTTAATTTTTTAAAGATTAATTTCATGCAATTCATTACTTTATACAGTTTATAGTTTGAAAATTTATGTAACTCCTTATTTTATCACTTTCTAGTTGAAGAAAGGTTTAACAGATCATAAATCATTTTTTTAACATTTACCAATCAGTTGGATTAATGGATAATCTTATAAAATATTATTTGAATAAATAATCTTATAGAACTGGTAAGGGTGAAGTATGAAAACTCCTAAGGAATTGAAGGTAAAGCCCATTAAAAATGGTACGGTTATTGATCATATAAGTGCAAATAACGCCCTTAAAGTCCTTAAAATATTGGGGCTTCCTCGCCCAGAGACTGGATTGACCCTGGCCATGAATGTCCATTCCAGTCAGATGGGAAGTAAGGACATTGTCAAGATAGAGGGAAGGGAACTTGCATCAAGAGAAGTGGATGAAATTGCCCTTATAGCCCCCCAAGCTACAATAAATATTATAAGAAATTATGAAATTGTGGGAAAAGGTAAAGTTACTCTTTTAGATGAAATTAACAGTATTTTAACTTGTTCTAATCCCAACTGTATCACCAACACCAATGAACCGGTTGAAACTCGCTTCATTGTGCTAAACAAGGAACCTTTGATCCTTCGCTGTCATTACTGTGAACGAATCATGGATCAAAGTGATGTTGAAACCCAATTCAAGTAATTTAATATCCATAGAGTTCCATGGAGTAGGATATCTAGAGACATGTTCGAGACATATTCATTGTTATAGTAGCGAAATTATTCATTAGACATAATCGTTTTTATCGAGACATAAATATTCATTTTTATTCAAATCCATCCATATCTGATTAGTAACAAACTAATCGCATTTCCATTAACCATTTATAAAAAAAGGTATTGGTGATGATTATGGAATAATATGGTAAAAAGGGGGACAATATAATGAAAAATGCACGCGAAATAATAGAAATCAGAACTTCCCAGAGGGTTGAAATATTGGATATCACCAGGGAAGTTGAAGGGATTTTGTCACAGTTTGGTGTTAAAGAGGGATTGTTAAATGTGTACAGCCGCCATTCCACATCAGGGGTAGTTATAAACGAAAATGAATCTGGTTTAATTTCTGATTTTCAGATGGCCCTGGAAAAAATCATTCCTCAAGGTGCAGGTTACCATCACGACCGTATTGATAATAATGCAGACAGTCATATCCGAGGATTCTTAATAGGGGGTAGTCAAACCGTACCTGTGGAAAATGGTACGATTATGCTGGGCACCTGGCAGAGTATTTTCTTTGTGGAACTGGACGGACCACGACAAAGAAAACTAACAGTGACAGTTATGGGTGAATGAAAACATTGGCATTAAACCAATGCTCATCAAGAAGCTCATCAAGAATGTACTTAAATATAATGAAAAACATGAATTAAAAGAAAATTAAAAAGAAAAACATGAATTAAAAGAAAATTTAAAAGAAAAACATGAATTAAAAGAAAATTAAAAAGAAAAATATGAATTAAAAAGGAATTAAAAGAATAATATGGATTATACGGGAAATAAGGGGTAAAATAAATGATTACATTGGTTACCAACATAGAAAATTCCCACTTTGAAGAGGCATTAACCAAAACCATGGCACAGAAAGTGGTTTTCATCTACGAATATCCTGCTGATAGAGATAAGTTTGAAACTCTATTTTCTGATTTGGATCTCTCAGAAGATCACGAACGTGAATATCATCATCAACCATTGGATGATCTGAAAATTGCCTCTGAGCAACTTAGGAAAATACTTTCAATTGCATTCAATGAGAGTTCAGATATTTATTTCGCCCTGAAACCAGGGGCACTGGGTTTGCAAATCCTGCAAACAGCCCAACAATTTGATATTAAAAGTATTAAAAGGATTTATGTGATCCAGGGCGATAAATTAGATGATTTCAAGGCATGTGTTTGGTAAAAGCATGATAATCAGCTATATCTCCTAAATCTAAGAAAATCCTAAAAATCTAAGAAAAATTCCAAAAAAAGTCCTAATGATCATTTAAAATTTTTAATATCTTTTCATAAAAAATTTTAAAAAAAAATTATAATTTTGTAAATTCAACTTCCATTGCCACCACTGGGTATTCCAGTTGGAAATTGGTGATGACCTCGGGATTCATCTCACCAAAGTATCCTGTGACCATAACCTCAGATGTTCCTTTTTTCACACCATTTAGCTGGGCACATCTTCCCATGATGAAGCTGGGATGATCAGAGTCTTGGATTTGCATTTCCAGGCCCAGATTATTTATGAATGAGTCAGTGATGGATTTGATCTCGGTGAAGTTTGCCTGGGAATGGGTTACCATGCATGCCATCTTTTTAACTCCAAATGTCTTTGTCTCTTTTTCTGCATCAAGGAAAACTGTTTCCCCTACTTCAAAGATTTTCTGAGGAAGTTCTTCATGCTTGTTATCCTCCAAAAATTCCAGTAGACCATTCAAGAGGCTCTGGCGGATCATGGTCCGATCCTTACTGATGGGCTGAGCAACTTCCACTCTCTCGGTCTCAGGGAGTTTCATCTTCTGGTAGTGATTTTCCTCATTGGTGAGCATGAGACTCATTACCTCTGCAAAGTCCAATCCATTCATAATTTCTCGGACATTCTGGTCGAAATCTATATAGAGATCTTCCCTGGCCACAGTAGCCACCTGAGGAAGTTCTGGAGTGATCTTACGGAAACAGTACCCTATAGCAACGTTTTCTATAATGTCCACTTCGTGAAGGATGTCCACCCGGTACGGGGGAATTAAAACCCGTACTCTATCTTTATCAATGACTTCAGCACCCAGTCGTACAGTGCGTAAAGCTTCCGCCACTTTTTCTGATGTTAATTGGATTCCAATAAGTTTTTCAGCATTTCGAACACTTACCATGCGTTCTTTTGGTGTTAAATCCGGTCTGGTGAGTGTTTCATCAGGGTATATGTTTTCCATAGTCTGGATCTGTGCACCGGCTTCTGCGAAACTGGTGGCAATTATGTTCAAAGTACGCTCCACTGCTTGCTGGTCAGTTCCAGTAACATCCACAAAAAGATTTTTAGTATCAACCGTTAGTTTGGTGAGCTCTCCGTTGATAATGGGTGGCATTGAAAGTATATTATCTTCTGAATCCATGATCAATGGGTACCGGTTATATTGATCTATAAGGTGAGCGTAGTCCTTTCCTTTCTTGTGTTGTTGTAGGATTTCCCGGAGAGTCATCTTTTCGTTCATTTCAAGGGGTACAAAGGACATTTCATCAGGATCAGCAGCCATATAACGGAATGGTCCTTTCAGAACGTCCAGATTGTGGATACCTATGGCTACCTTTTTCCTGTCCCGGCCTATGACCCAGTGAAGGTCTTCCTGAAAGTCCATGACCTGGCGGAGTTTGTTTTCATTGAGTTTTATGCCTAGTACCAGGCAGCATGCAGTGTAAGGTCGAATGTCCTTCAGTCCAGGATCAATGGTGATGCTGGTACCGGATGGTTCCATTTGATAGTGAGGCAGTCCCTTTTCTATTTCTAAAAATCCCTTAAGTTCCCTGGCAACTCCTTCCACACTCAAATAATCAGGGCGGTTAGGGAAAAACTCCACTTTGACCTGTTCATCGTCATAATTCTCAATGTCACTGGCTATCATAGGTAATAAATCAATGAGTTTTTTCTGGTCTATTTTTTGATCTAATAATTCCTCTAAATCATCGTAGGTAAATGTTATAACAGGCATATATTTTTCCTCATTTTCTACTTTATTCCATCAAGTTTAAATTCATTTAGTAAATTCAATATTATTCTAAGATTTAAACCCCAAAATAGATTTAATGAAATTAATTAATTAAATCCAATTTTACGAATTATGATACCATTAAACTCAATAATAAGCTCCGTTAAGTTTTATTATAGGCCCAAGACCATTATAAAGAATAATGATTCAATTACGAAGTGAAAAGCACGATGTTGTAGGCGGTTCATTTCCAGTCCGGCAGCCTCTTGGTACAAGTCAACAACCAGATGGATGGTTGCAGCTAAAAATCCCACCTCCAATGATAAGAAAAGAATTGATAAAAGGACAAAGTGGAAAATAGCCTCCAATACTTCATGAACTATCCACATTGCAATGTTAGAATTGGTAATTTCATGGATTAACCCTGCCAATAAGACATAGAAATCAAAAAACAGTTTCCAGAATATTTGGGTGTGCACTTCATCACTTATGGCCAGGATAACTGCAATGTAGAACCATAACATTTCCATTTCACAATCACCGTTATATTTGTCGTTAATTTAAGGATATTCCTGTTTGTTAATGTTTTTATTTTAATATTTTTATTCACCTAATTGTATACAAACTATGACTATAACTTAAACTACATCTAAGTTTAATAAAATTATATCCTAGTTTAAACTATATTCAAGTTTAATAAATTATAACCTTAGATTAAACTATATCCATTAGTTAATAAACCATAGAAATACTTAACTTGAAAGCATATATATTTAATTTATACTAATTTAGCTACTAGTTTGGCTGATTCTAGAATTATTAATGATTTACCATTTTAAAGGAGTACCTAAGATGAAGGAAGTTGAGGTTCCCAAGGAATACCATCACGATAAAGAAATAGAATGGCAAAAAACCTGGCAAAAAATAAAGTTATACCAGTTCAACACAGATGAGACCCGCCCCAGATATATAATTGATACACCACCACCATATCCTACCGGTTCCATCCATATAGGGCATGTTTTAAACTGGCTTTATATGGATGTCATTGCCCGTTGGAAGCGTATGCAGGGGTATTCAGTGTTATTCCCCCAGGGATGGGACTGTCATGGTCTGCCTACCGAGGTTAAGGTAGAGGAGATCCACAGCATCAAGAAGAATGATGTTCCCAGGGAAGAATTCCGTAAGATGTGCATTGAACTTACCAGTGAAAACATATTGGGTATGAAGACACAGATGCAGAGAATGGGTTATTCCCAGGATTGGAGTAGGGAATATGTAACCATGACTCCACAATACAAGGAAAAAACCCAGCTGAGTTTCCTGAAGATGTATCATGATGGTCTTATCTACCGTGCTGTGCACCCGGTGAACTGGTGTCCCCGTTGTGAGACAGCCATTGCTTTTGCTGAAGTTGAGTACCAGGAAAATGAAACTTTCCTCAACTACCTTCAATTTCCTGAAGCCGAAGATGAAGGAAGTGTACCCATCGCCACAACCCGACCTGAATTACTGGCTGCATGTGTAGCAGTGGTAGTTCATCCTGATGATGAACGCTATCAGCACCTTGCCAGGAAAAAAGTCACAGTACCTCTCTTCAACCGTGATGTGAAAATCATCACTGACCAGGAAGTTGACCCTGAATTCGGTACCGGGGCAGTTATGATCTGTACCTTCGGGGATAAAACCGACGTAACATGGGTTAACCGTTACAATCTGGACATAATCGAAGCAATCAATGAACAGGGAATAATGCAAGATGTCTGTGGAAAGTACAGTGGATTAACCCTGGCAGAATGTAAAAAAACCATTGTGGAAGATCTGGATAAAGAAGGATTCCTCACCAAAAAAGAGAAAGTTGACCAGAATGTGGGTCAGTGCTGGAGATGCAAAACACCCATTGAGATACTGGTTAAAAAACAATGGTTCGTGGCTGTTAAAGAACTTAACAACCAAATTGAAGATGCCGCCGAAGGTATGAATTGGATGCCAGAACATATGAAAACCCGTCTTTTAAACTGGACTGGTAGTATGGATTGGGACTGGTGCATAAGCAGACAGCGTATTTTCGCCACCCCCATACCAGTATGGTACTGTAAAGATTGTGGAGAAGTT
Source organism: Methanobacterium petrolearium (assembly GCF_017873625.1). NCBI lineage: Archaea > Methanobacteriati > Methanobacteriota > Methanobacteria > Methanobacteriales > Methanobacteriaceae > Methanobacterium > Methanobacterium petrolearium. Next base: position 116,048 of record NZ_JAGGKL010000003.1, read on the forward strand.
ATGATACCATCAGAAGATGAACTTCCCATTGATCCTACCCAAACTCAACCCACCAAACCGTGTAAGTGCGGAAGTACAAATTTCATTGCTGAAGAAGACGTCCTAGACACCTGGATGGATAGTTCCATAACCCCCCTGGTTATAGCTGGATGGCCATCACCAGAATACAAAAATCTTTTCCCATCAAGCATCCGCCAGCAGGGACACGACATCATCCGGACCTGGGCGTTTTACACCATTCTTCGTAGTTTAGCCCTTACCGGGAAATCACCATTTGAAAGTGTGGTTGTAAATGGTATGGTATTTGGAGAAGATGGTCATAAAATGAGTAAATCCCGGGGAAATGTAATCAAACCTGAAGAGGTAGTTAAGGAGTACGGTGCTGATGCCCTACGTTTATGGGCTGCCAACAGTGTACCTGGTTCCGATGTTCCATTCGCCTGGAAAGATGTTCAGCATGGCTATAAATTCCTGAGGAAATTCTGGAATGCATTCCGTTTTGTGAACATGCACCTGGAAAATTATGATAAAACCAGCAACGAAGAAGAAGTTATATCCACATTAAAACCCCTGGATAAATGGATCTTATCCGGGTTAAATCAACTGGTAGGAGAAGTAACCAAAGCAATGGAAGAGTACAACTTCGCCCACGCCCGTAACCGTATCCAGGCCTACATCTGGCATGACTTCTGTGATGATTACATTGAAGCAGTGAAATACCGACTTTACACTGATAATGGGGGAGAATCTAAGCAAAGTGCGCTTTACACACTGAACACCGTGATTTTAACCACTTTAAGATTATTATCTCCATTTACACCCTATTTTACTGAAGAAATTCATTACTATCTGGAAGGATATCAGGCTGAAGAAAACAAACCCGGTAGCATTCACCAGGAAAGCTGGCCTGAAGTTAACCAGGAACTGGTGGATGAATCCACTGATGAAATTGGAAAAGTTGGGGTGGAAATCATCAGCCAACTTAGAAGGTTCAAAGCCAACCGTAAAATGCCATTAAACACTCCCCTAAAATCAGTTACCATTTATTCCGTTTCAAAAGACACTTACGACCAGTTAAACATCCTTCAGGAAGATATTAAAGGCACCATGCGTATTGAAAACCTCACACTTCAGGAAGGTAAACCCGATGTCCGGGAAATAGTGGTGGAAGTCACCCCCAGGATGGATAAAATCGGACCGAAATTTAAGGGCCAGGCCCCGGTTATTGCGAAATATTTACAATCAAATGATCCCCAAATAATAACAGAAACCATTGATAAGGATGGTTTTATTGATATTGAAGGATCAAAAGTCACATCAGAGCATGTTTCCACCAGTAAAGAACTGGTGGGGCGTACTGGGGAGAAGGTTGATCTGATCCTCATGGAAGAACTGGACCTGGTAGTGGAACTGGTTATATAAGTTTCTAACTGTTTTTTTAAAAAAGGGATTTTTAAAGAAAAGGGTGATGCAAGTGGAACTACGGGTAGAACAGGCAAAAAGAATTGAAGGGAATGTTAAAGCACCTCCATCTAAAAGTTACACCCATCGAGCACTTTTACTGGCCTGTTTAGCAGAGGGTAAATCCTATCTCCGGGACCCCCTTTACTCTGCCGATACCATGGCCACCCTGGAGGCCTGCCAGGCACTGGGATGCCAGATAGATGTAGATGATGATCTGTGCAGAGTCAGGGGTACTGGTGGGAATTTTAAAACTCCTGATGATATTCTGGACCTTAAAAACAGTGGCACCACCCTGCGTTTTTTAACCACCATGGCCAGTTTGGCACCAGGACACACCATGTTGACTGGTGATGAATCCCTAAAGGGACGTCCCATGCAACAACTCCTGGACGCCCTCCAAAAACTGGGAGTAAAAGCTTTTTCAGCACATAACAACGGCTTACCCCCAATTGCAATTGAAAGTGGATTTACAGGTGGTAAAACAGATATTAAAGGTGATGTGAGTTCACAGTACATCTCTTCCATCCTGCTTTCTGCACCTTACGCCCAGAAATCTGTGGATTTAGAGGTTGTGGGTGATTTCAAGAGCCGACCCTATGTGGAGATGACCCTGGATATAATGGAGAAATTTGGAGTCAAAGTCAAGCAGGAAGGACGAGAACATTTCCACGTTGATAATCAAATTTATCATGCAGAAGATTACACCATAGAAGGTGATTATTCGTCTGCATCATACCTTATCAGCGCAGCAGCGACTTGTAATGGGAAAATTAACATTCAAAACCTGTTTTCTGACTCTAAACAGGGTGATAAGGTAATACTGGATATTGTAAAAAAAATGGGTGGTAAAATCCTGGTAGAAAAGGATCATGTCATTATCAATGGAACCATAGACCCAAATAAAGGACAATCAGGAACCATAGACCCAAATAAAGGACAATCAAGAACCATAAATACAAATAACAAACAATCCACAGGAGAACTGATTACCTGTGATCTCAGAGGGATTGATGTGAACCTGGAGAATACTCCTGACCTGCTACCCACAGTTGCTGCACTGGCATCTGTGGCCCAGGGAACCAGTCATATAACTGGGGTGGAGCATGCACGTTTTAAAGAAACAGATAGAGTGCACACCATGGCCCTTGAACTATCCAAACTGGGAGTTAAAGTTACCGAAGAAAAAGATGGTCTAACCATCCAGGGCGGAGCCCACGGTGGTGTAGTGGAAAGTCACGGTGATCATCGTCTGGTTATGGCCCTGACACTGGTTGGAATGGTGACTGGAGGCGTGTTAATTAAAGATGCTGATGCATACAGAGTATCCTTCCCTGACTTTCCCCAAGTCATGCAAGAATTAGGATGTCCTGTGAAAGTCATGTAGAACTTTAATTATTTTTTTAAATTATGATTAAGTGATTGTCTCAAGGAAAACATCTTACTATAAAAAATATAAGCAGAAAATGAGGGATAGTGAAGAACATCCTCATAAGTACCAATTCATCAAGAATATTTCCATTAAATTCCATTAAATGATGGTTGCCTTTATGGGATATCATCTAATGGTGGATGTGATTATTAGGTGATGGTTCATAGCTTATTACGAAAATACTTATATATTGGACCATGATTAATACCATAATTAATAATAAATTAACTTAACCATGTTTTTAGGTGTGCAAATCTGATAATAGGGTTTGTGAATGCGAACTGAGAAAATGGGTTTAAAGGGGAATAATTCTACTGGATCTGCAGGGGATTAGAATGAAACATAATAATGAGACCAAAATTGTAGTTATGGGTGCCTATAATTCTGGGAAGACCACTACCTTAGAACAGATCTGCCATAACAAAGCAAAGGTAGAATATAATGGAACTACTACTGGCCTGGACTATGGTAATATCATGATCAGTGGGGAAAAATTTCACTTTTTCGGAACACCAGGCCAGGAACGATTCAAGTTCATGCGCAGGATCCTTGCTGAAGGTTTGGATGGGGCCATACTGGTGGTGGACAACACTAATGGAATCACCTCCACAGACCAGGAGATCATGGAACGCCTGGACCAACATCAAATCCCCTATGTTGTTTTTGCCAATAAACAGGATTTAAACCCTGGAGATTTGGAAATTAATTATGATGCTCCCTTAATTCCCACCGTTGCCCAGAACGGAGAGGGAATAAAAGAAGGTGTGGAGATTCTCATAAAAATGATTAAATCGGGGCGATGACCATCAACCCCGATGTAATTAATATTAACAATTCTGATAAAACCATAGACACAGTTATGGAACGTCTTCAAAACCTTTATGACCTGAGGGTTTTTGAAGATGGTGATCCCTATCGCGTGCTAATCAGAACCATACTATCCCAAAGAACCAGGGATGATAACACTGACCGTGCCTCAGCACAACTCTTTTCGAAATATAAAACCATTGAAGATATTGCAAATGCTGATCCAACACATTTAGAACCTTTGATTCGACCTGCAGGTTTTTATCATGTTAAGGCCAAGCGTATTGTGGATGTTTCCAATGAATTACTGGATGACTTTAAAGGCAAGGTCCCCAATAACATTAAAGATCTCCTGAAACTTCCGGGTGTGGGAAGGAAGACTGCTAACTGTGTTCTGGTTTACGGTTTTCAAATCCCAGCCATACCTGTGGATGTGCATGTTCACCGTATAAGCAATAGATTAGGTCTGGTTAACACCAAAACACCTGAAGAAACCGAAGAAAAATTAATAAAACTGGTTCCAAAGGAATACTGGATTGAACTCAACGATTTAATGGTGCAGTTTGGACAGACCATCTGCCGCCCACAAAATCCCCTGCATGAACAGTGCCCTCTCCAGGAAATTTGTGATTTTTACCAAGATATTGCTGTTAAAATGGATATAAATAAATAAAGTTAAATCCTTTCAATTGAATCTAATCACATAACTTGAATTGTGAAGGTGTAAGGAAATATATGAAATAAAAGTAAGTAGTAACTTATATGTTGATTACCATTATATGTAATATGTAATAGAAAATAGATCGAATGCTTTTAAAAAAAAGGTAGTTTATAAACTATTTTCCACAGTAAAACAATATTATTGGGGGGGTGATTAAATCAATCAAGAATACATTGAAATTTATCAGGAAATTAAAAACCTGTTAAGATACACTTCTAGTTCTTCAACCAGGATAAAAATTTTAATTTGCCTCAGTGAGGGCATTCAAACCATGGAGGAACTGAAAAAAGAAACCGGGATTACCACTTCCACCATATCCAATAATCTGAGTAACATGGAAAAAAAGAATATAACCTCTAAGGTAGGGGAAAAATATGTTCTTTCACCAATAGGTAATATAATAACATGCAACCTGATTGAAAACATTAAAAATGCTGGTGTTATCAACAAATTCCAGAAATTTTGGTTGAAACATGATCTCTCCAGCATTCCCTCTGAATATATCAAAAAAATGGGAGATCTATATAATTCATCATTGGTTGAATCTGAGTCTGGGGCAATATACAAACCTCATGAGACATATAGTCAGTTATTATTAAAATCAAAGTATGTTAAAGGTGTTTCTCCAATTTTAAGTTCTAAATTCCTTAAATTATTTCAAAATATGATAATGAAAAATGATGATATAACTGTAGAACTTCTATTAACTCAGGATGTAATAAACCAAATCATAGAAGGTATTGATTTTGAAAAATTAAAATATCTTAACGACTCCATGTCTAAGGGTAAGGTAAAATTAGGGGTACTTGATGATGATGTTAAAATCGGTTTAACCGTTACTGATAAATATTTGTCTTTGGGTTTATTCCATGAATATGGAGAGTATGATCACACCAAAGACCTTATCAGTGATGATGGTGATGCTGTTGCCTGGGGTAACCAGTTATTTGAATATTATAAAACCAAGTCTGAAAAATTCGGATTTTAACTTTATCAACACGTCTTAATAACTTTAATAAATGGTGCATCCCACCATCACCTAGATCCCCTAAAGATTAAAAAAAACCTTTTTTTGTTAAATGATTTTAGTTAAAGTTTAATTTAATGAACAATAAAAAAAAAATTAGATAGAAAGATAGTTGATTAGATAGTGGGGTCTCTAAATTCAATACGAAATTTGGTTCCATGGTTGCGGTCCAGTTCTAGTTTTCCATTAATTTGAGATGTGAGATTATTTATCAGTAATACACCAAGGCTGTCTGTATTTTTCAGGTCAATTTCCAATGGGATTCCAATACCATCATCATATACTTCTAATAGGTATTCATTACCAAGTTTATGGAAGGTTATACCAATAACTCCATCTTCATCATCTGAAAATGCATATTTGAAGCTGTTAGTAACCATTTCATTAATTATTAATCCTAGAGGTACTGCAGTATCCACATCCACCTTCACATCATTCACATCCAGGTTAAGATGTATCTGGTTCCTTCCAGTGTAGTAAGTGTTAAAAAGGTCCCTCATAAGGGAATGGATGTAATCTGCAAAGTCTATCTTTTTCAGATCATTAGAAGCGTATAAACGCTCATGAATAAGGGCCATGGATTTGGTACGGTTCTGACTTTCCTCAAAAATTTTACGAGAATCCTCATCTTGAATATAACGTGATTGCAAATTCAGGAGACTGGATATGATCATAAGATTGTTCTTCACCCGATGGTGTACCTCTTTTATCAACATTTCTTTATCATGTACCAGCTGGTTAACCTGAACCGAAAGTTGATGGGTTTGTAATAAAACTTTAACCCTGGAGAGTAACCGCATCTTGCTGATGGGAATGGTGATAACCTCATCAAAACTATACCATATATCTTGAACCTTTTTCAAGTCAGTAGAAGATGCAACCAGAAGATAAGGAAGAAAAAGTGGTCTTTGTGCTTCTTTCTTTAATTTAAATTCTTCCTTTTTATGAAACCATGAAGCTAGATCCATAATTATAAGGCTTAAAGGTTCCTCTGAATCTTTTTCAATTTCTGATTCATCGTATATTTTTCGAAAACCAGTTCCCAATAGATCTCCTACCATTTCAGCGTTTTTGTGATTGATCATGGATATTAATATGGTTTCCATTGTACTCACTTATCCCTAAACATTCCGAACCGATTAATTCATAAACTTCCCTAATTCATTAACTGATTACTCTCTTATAACTACGGTTTTAACCAGTACACCATTAGCACCTTGCATCAAACCTTTTTTCCACATTCCTATGATATTGGGGGATGAAAACCAAGAAGAAAACTCCTGAAATTATTATTTCTTCACCTGACTTCCAGATTTCCTGGTTACATAACCCTTTTATTCTATTTCCTGGTTTTAAAAACCTTTTATTCTTTTATTTGATTTTCACTGTGCTCAGGTGTGCCACTGAGTACTCCCTTTATACTGGTCAAAGGTTGGTCCACCCGAATTCCGTACTGAGTGATACGGAACTCACGAAGGTTTTTTTCAAAGTCACTCAAGCGTTTTTTCAGGACTCCAATTGTTTTTCTAAGTTCTCCTCTCCTCTCAAAGTAACGGAGGAATATTATGTTATCTGCCAGGTAACTAATTCCAATTTCAGTTATTTTTAGGCCCCCACTCACGTCTTCCACCTCATTGATAAGGATAACAGTTACCCCAGAGCGGGTCATGTACTTAGACAGGGAGTGCAGGTGGCTGACTGGATCTTCTCCACGTAGGGAAAGTTTGTATCCGGAAGTACTATCGATCATCACGATCTTAGATTGATTTTCATCCACTTCTTTACGTACCAGTTGTGCGAATTCTTCAGGGGAATATCGTAAAGGCTCCACCTGAACTACGGAGAGCATACCTGTCTTGATCATACTCCTTACTGGTATGTTTATGGATTCACAGCGGTTGATGAGACTTTCTTCACTTTCTTCAAAGGTGTAAACCACTGAACGTTCCCCTCTACCTGCTGCTTCTTTCATGAATTGGATGCCTACAGTAGTTTTACCAACCCCACTGGGACCGCTTATGATTGTGGCTGTGCCTCTTTCGATACCTCCATGGAGGAGTTCATCTATCTCTGGAACACCGGAAGAAATGGATTCATGATCATATTCTATTCCATTGATCATAGGTCTAAGGCGTGGATAAATCATGACCCCTTTACGAGTAATTCGCATGGAATGGGCACCAAAACGAAATCCTGAACCCCTATATTTGCTGATAGATATACTTCGGCCTTCTGGAAAAAATTTGAGGTTTATTATCCCATCACACATGAACTGTAAGTCATCATCGGGGTCTTTGTCACTGAATTCAGATGTAAATAGTACTGTCGCTCCTTTATCCGTTAAAAACCTGAGGAATGAAAGGACTTGTTTTCTAAACTGGAATTCATCAGTGGAAAGATATCTGAATTGTGTGATGGGGTCTAAAAATACTCGGGTAGGCTTGATGATTTCCATTATTTCCATTATTTCCGATGTGGTTGATTCCCGTTCGACTTCTACAGGTGAAAAAATGTTATAAGCCCCCATATTTGCAAAAAAATCTTCATCTGGACTTAAATCTAAAAAATCAATTCCTTCAGTATCAAATCCCATTCCCTGGGCATTGCTAATAACCTGGTCTGTTGGTTCGCCCATGTTTATAAAAAGTACCTTTTCATTATTTTTTACCCCCTCACTGAGAAAATGCATTCCAATAGCAGTTTTTCCGGTTCCTGGCATTCCCCTGAGAAGATATGACCTGTAAGGGACGAATCCTCCCATCAAAATCTCGTCAAAACCCTTTATCCCACTAGCTAATTTTTCGTTTCGTTCTAACATGACATCCCATCCATCATACTATGTGGTTAACAATATTGTAATTTCCAAACAATTTAATTGTTTTTTTAAGATATCATTGTCTTTTGATATTATTATTACATATTCACAATAGCATAAAGATCAAAATAGTTTTAGTGAATAGTGTCACAAAACTCATGAAATAACAATAAAATTCAGAAAATAACGATTCTTAAGTTGAAAAAAAATCTCAAATGAAGGTTAAAATGAAAAATTAAGACATAAATAAAACATCAACGTGTATGAAAGGGAGATAGTTAAAAAAAAAATAAATTATAAAGACGTTATTGTATCCACTCAACTAAAATCAAAAGAAGTGACTAAGCTGTTTTAAGCCCAGCCACCTTTCCAGCGAAGTTTTGCAGTACTTTTTTAGACAGTCCTTCCACAAATTTGAGACTGCCAGCACATTCATGCCCTCCACCATCAATACCTGCTTCAGGTATCTCCTCTGCTAACTGTAGTATGATGGTGTTGAGGTTGAATCCAAACATCTCGTTAACCGCATCAGTGGCCCTTATCACACCAAAATCTGGCCCATAAGCCAGGGTGATGATGGGTGTTTCCTCACCAAGCTTCTGCACCATCTGGTCATGTACAAAGCCACATGTCTTACCAGGGGCAGGGTAAGTGAATTTATGGGCATATTTTTCCACATCCAGAACATTGAAAGTGATTCCATTGGGAAATCCCTGGGTCTTGAGGTTGGGCATGGCTGCAGCCAACTGCCACTTAACCCTTTTTTCTGATTCATTATATAACACATCCACCAGTTTAGTGTGTTTATCTCTGTTACCCAGACCCAGAATGGTGTCCATTATTCCCCGACCATTCATGAATCGCAGATAAAATGCTTCAAAATCAATGGCAGTGGCGATTTTTTCCAGATCATCCAGTTCATAACCTTTATCTTTTGCCAGATCTATGTACCATTCTGCCTCTGGTGATCGAGCGTGATCTCCCACTGCAGCAATGCCCGGTAGGTGGAGGAGACGTTCCCGGATGGAAGGGTTGATCATTTGTGCCAGCTCAACAGCCAGTGCTCCGGCTGTGACTTGACTGTCACCTCCCTCCAGGTAAGGATTAACATGCACATCCACATAGTCATCAACCGCTACTTTACCATCAACTACTTCTCCAGGGTAGTGATGATCCACTACCACCACTTCCAGATCATATATTTTGACCTTTAAAAGAGCCAGTATATCTTCCTCAGTGGAACCATTATCCAAGAGGACTATTAGGGGTAATTTTTGACCGTGGCGTTCCAGATCCTCCAGTGCAAAAGAAAGATCCTTAACCACGTCTTCAATCTCATAGAAGGGTGCTTTACTGGGTGAACGGCGGAAGTAATGCCATTCAGCATCATTAGCAGGGTTGATCTCCTGAAGTAATGGGATCACCGCTTTTTCCACTGCCACTCCTGCACAGATACCATCAGCATCAGCATGGTGACGCACCAAAATACTCCTACCATCCAAAACTGCGCGACGGATGGATTTAGCTGCTTTACGGAGCCTAGGTTGGAGTTTCCTGAGTATGGGTGCATCCTGGATTAGTTCATCATTTTCTGGTTGGGCACGTTCATCTAAGGCTTCATCAATCAGTTTCCTGACTTCTGTAGCTTCCAATCCATGTAAACGTTCAATGGATTCTGATTCAATCTGTATTTTACCACCGTGGAGTGAAACTTCCCCTAGAACCTCAACTATATTGTCAATGTTAATATTGGGGTAAACCCTTACTCCGGGTTCGTCAAAGGCTGCAGCCCAAGTTATACCTGTTTCATCAGACACGGTGAAGATGGTAGGGCCACTGGTCTGCTGGATCTGGATGACTTCCCCCACCACCCGCACGTTCCGTCCCTTCATCTTAGGAGTTATATCCACAATTCTTGTGCGTGGTACATCTTTTTTGAGTTTAACCAGTTCATAGGTTCCCTTGATAGCGGCTGGTGCCAGATCCACTTCTCCTCGGTTATGTTTGATCTCGGTAACCTGGACAAATAATTCGTCACCCACACTGTATGGAGGGTTGCGTAGGCGGAGGAGGCCGTAAAGTTTCTTGGATAAACTTACAAACACTCCGTAATCCTCAACTCTGGTGATCTTTCCCTTATAGTGTTCACCAATTTCTAGATCCCGTAGTTCAGAAGCAGGATGTAACTGGTAGACCCTGGGTTTGTCCTGTTTGTCCCGGCATTCATCACAGTAATCACCGGATTTAATAGGACGACCACATTTGCTGCACAGATTAACTTCACCTTTTCCATTACACTCCGGGCATTCTTCAGTAACTTCCACTTCCCCCTTACCATGACAGACTGAACAGGGCACTTCCTGTTCTTCATCAAGTTGAAAACGTTCTTTAGCCCCTTCTGGTAAACCTTTTAGATGATTTTTAATGTCAACTTCACCAGTTACTCCAGTACCATGACAGGCTTCGCATATTTTATAGCTTACCACGGTACGTCCTTTTCCCTTACAGTGTGAACAAGTTTTTTTCATTTTTAACCTCGTAAAAAGTAGTTATTGTCGCTCTAATCCCTTTAATAATCTTTGATTAGTTTTAATAATAAATTCCTCATGAAATTCTCTAAATATGGACTGTTAACATCTTAATATTAACTTCTTCATGAAACTCCACTGAATATAAAGCATTAAGTTTTCTAATAATAAAATTCTTCATAAACTTCACTGAATACTGGAACATTTTGATGATAGGATAATATAATATTTTAGACATGATTTTTGTTATTTCAAATGTTATAAAACTTAATTTAGTTAAATTTAGGTAATGAAAAGAACTAAAACTCAAAAAATATTACAATTACATAAATATTGAAGTTTTTCCATGTTCTTATGACTTGAATTTAGTGGGATTTTCCCTCACTATCTCCTCTCTTTGTGTCTGGTATTTGAGTGATGTCTCCATATATTGATTGGCTAAATCCACATGTTCATTGGCTGTGGTGGTATCATTATTCATGAATAGTGGTATGGCCAGTTGGAGTTCGTTGGTGGCATTGAGCTTAGCATCTACTTCCTGTAGTGTGATCTGAAGGTAGTCAATGTAAACTTCATTCTGAATGTTCTTACTGTAGATTAATGCTTCCTGGGCAGATGTTTTAGCCATGTTATACTGGGCTGTGGCATTATTGCACTGCTGCTGTGCATCATAATAACTATATTTGTTGGTGCTTAGTGCAGCTTGGTTGAAATACTTATCACCTGCATTGAGGTGTTCGTTGATTATTTCAGCTAACTGATCTATCTGGGCTACTTGTGTACTTAGACATCCTGACAGGGACACTGTCAGAATTATTAGGCTGAATAAAATGATCACTTTACGCATATGACACCAACAACATTCAGATTTGAATTGAAAAACTATTACTAAGATTATGTGTTATCAAATAATAAATTAATGGATTTCATTTAATTTAAACTATTCTTGTTCTGATAATATACCTTATTCAAATTTATGTATTGAAAAATTTAGAATAATGTTTATTTCAAATTTATTATTTTCTAAGATAAATTCCATCTTTTATATCACTGAACTTAAAATCATTCATCTGATAAAAGATTCTGTTTGAAAGAATGGATTGTAAGGAGGGATTTTTTCTTCCAATCCTTAACTAATCCTAAATCTCTCAAGACTTCCAGAGCCCATGAATATTACAGTAACTCCTGGCGTTAATTTCTTCACCCTCAATGAACTTCACAGGGAAATTAGCCTCAGGTTCATCTCCGGGCTCTAAAAAGTGGATATATGTCCCGTGATCAGTGGCAAGTTCTACCCATTGGATATAATGGTTTTCCTCCATGGGGTGGGGAACCTCTCCCATTTTAACCTTTATTCCATCATCGGAATGTTCAATTATAGGAATGTGCTTTTCTGGACCAATATCTCCCTGTTTTGCCTCTAAAAGCTCCATTGGCACTTCGCAACAAACCAGCTCTCCAGGCCCTGCACACAGTAAGGTCACTATATTTCCACAGACATCACAACGATATACCTGTCCTATTTCAGTCATTTTTTAAACCTCAATTAAAATTTAACCCCAAATAATTCGATTTGTACCTTAATTTTACTATATTCCCGTGGCAATCAATTATTTACTTGTTAATCCTCATAAAAAGATAATGAGGATTAATATTCCTCACAAAGTATGAAATAGTACTTAGTAGGATGATCACAGGCAGGACACTTTTCTGGTGGTTCTTTACCAGTGACAGTGTATCCACATTTCATACAGGTCCAGGTGACCTCTTTATCCTTTTTAAAGAGTGTGCCGGCTTCTAATTGTTCTAACAGTTGGGTGTATCTTTTCTCATGGTGGACTTCAGCCTTTCCAATGGCCAGTAATCTCTGGGCAATATCATTTAAACCTTCCTCTTTAGCTACCGCAGCAAATTCAGGATACATTTGGCTGTTTTCATAGTGTTCTCCTGCTATTGCGGCTTTAATGTTCTCCACAGTATCACCTAGAGTGAGGGGTGCATCTGCTTCCACATGGATCTCTTCAAGATCCTGACCCATCTTCTCCTTAAGCTCCTGAATGAGTCGGAACAACCATTTTGCATGTTCACGTTCGTTATCAGCAGTTTCCAGGAAAATTTCGGAAATTTTAGGGTAACCATCCTTTTTTGCCTGTTTAGCATAAAAATTGTAACGGTTTCTGGCCTGACTTTCACCAATAAAGGCCTTTGTGAGGTTTTTCAATGTTTTCTCCATTATAAACACCAAATAAATATTGAAGGTTAAAGTTTATAAATTTTCGCTCCTCCTCCTGCGAGTGTACATGGCTTTAAATAGTACATATACCCATTGTAATAAGTATAATTTCTTGTTAAGGGTTAATTGAACGAATTTTACATATTATTTGAGGTTTTTCTTAGAAACAACTCTAACTATAGTCATAACGATGTTCAACTATAATCATAATGCCTGTCTATTTTCATAATTCGTTAAGATGGTTTTTGCAATTTACATATTAAAAAATAGAAGATGATCATTTAAAATAGAATATCATTATTATTATCAATCACGGAGTAATCTATACATGAAACAGGAAGAAATTAAGCAACGTTTGATAATAGGAATTATATTAATAATTGCCCTGGCCACTCTGTGCACATATTATGCAACCCACTATGAAGAACACCTTAAATACCCGTCCTACCGTGCAATTCTGTCAGATTATCCCTTGCAAGAAGTAGTAAATGTTGGTGGGACAGTGACCAAGGTTGATGCTGATGGATTTCTGATAAAGGAAAATTATCATGGGCAAATTATCACCATGAAAATCCTCACAGATAACAGTGAATCAAATATTAATCAATCCAGATACAATTCCACATCAATAAACACTCCGGTATCAGTTAACGATAGGGTTTCAGTGGTGGGTGTTTTAGGACCCCATAACCAGATTGTAAGTGTGCAGAAGATGGAGATAACTGAGTACTGGAATTACATCTTCATCCTCCTGCGGTCTTTTCTGGCTTTATTGGTTTTAGCGTATATTTTCAACCGTTACTGGCATTTCGACCGGGAAAGCTTTGAGTTCAGGAGGCGCTGAACATATGCCAGACTGGGTGGTTCACATTGCAGTAGCCTGGATTCTCTGCCGGATCCTGCGCTTCAAATATACTCAGTTTAACCCTGGAAATACTGCCCTGGTTATGGTGGGATCAGTATTCCCTGATGCATTGAAAGTTTCCATCTTACTTGAATTTATGGGCTTGGATTGGTGGGATTATCTTTACGTACTCCACCTTCCTGTGGGATCCTTCCTACTGGCAGGGATTGTCTCCCTCTTTTTTCAGGAGAAAAAAAGCGCCTTCCTGTTTTTATCACTGGGTATTTTAACCCACTATGCCCTGGATCTACTCTTAATTCAACTGGGAAACGGGATTTACCTATTCTATCCTGTAAACTGGATGGGATTTTCTGCCGGCCTGGTACCCAATGATGATTACTACATAACCATTGTGGCCCTGGTGATAGCATTTTTAGTTTACTTAGTATCCAGATGGATAGAAAAAAAGCAAGATAGAAGTGTTGATTAATTGAATTGTTATTTGAATTAGGATTGACTATTATCAGTTGTTAATTGATCTAATTAGTCCTAATTGATAGTCCTAATTGATAGTCCTAATTATGGTATTCACAGTTTGATCAAGTTTGTATCTTTCATTTGCAAAAAATGTTGATGCATCTGATGAGATCATATCTATTAATATCTGATAATATTTCCCATTTTTCTGGAAAAAATAATATTGGACCGTTTCTCCACCGGCATCACGGCTGACCTGAATAGTTTTAACAGAGAGTCCTTCCCTTGAGGAAGTTCCAGAGGATGAAACATGCCATTCTGGTTTCTGACTCAGATCATCATAAGCCTTCTTGTAATAAGCCTGATCAGGGTATTGATCCACCATAATCATTACAACACCTTCATCTGTTGATCCATTAAACTTCAATTTGGCAGAAGATCCGTATCCTGTGGAAAAATCCTGGTACCATCCTGATTCGATCTGAAACTGGGAATCATTCACCATACCATAGCCGGGTTTAACCGGATTAACATCAGTGGGATTGGATGAACATACATACAAGTATCCGACCAAAATCAATACCAGTAAAACAGCAGCAACCACAAAAATTAACAATTTTGATCTTCTGGAAACCATTCTCATACCCCTTATCCTACAAATTCAAATCCGTGAATTTTTCTTCACTGAATATGATTTTAAAACATGTTCCATTATCCTGTTCAAGTTCTATGGTACCACCAATCTGGTCAACCAGAGTGTTCACCAGACGCATTCCCAGAGAGTTTGATTTTTTAAAGTCCAGATCCTCAGGAAATCCCACACCTGTATCAGAAACAATGAAATGGTATTGTTCACCTTCCCTGTAAAATTTAACATTAACTTCACCGGCCAGATCATTAGGAAATGCGTGTTTAAGGCTGTTTGAGACCAGTTCATTGACAATTAATCCCAGAGGCACTGCAGTGTTAATATCCAGGAGTATGTCTCCCACATCCATGTTGAGATGGATGTTGTCTCCAGTTACATAGGTTCTGAAGAGTTCCCTGGTGAGGGTTTGGATGTAATCCCCGAAGTTGATGCATTTAAGGTCTGTGGATTGGTAAAGCATTTTATGGATGAGTGCCATGGAACGTGCCCGGCGTTGACTTTCCCTGAAGACTTCCAGAACAGCTTTATCCTTTATATATCTGGATTGGAGGTTGAGAAGACTGGAAATAACATTGAGATTGTTTTTAACCCTGTGATGGATTTCTTTGAGGAGTAGTTCCTTTTCTTCCAGGGATTTGTGAAGTTGGGCCTCGTTTTCTTTCCTGCGGGTGATATCCCTGGCTATGGACAGGATCATCTTCTCCCCCCTGAGGTTGAAGATGTGGCTGTTAATCTCCACAGGTATGTGTGTTCCATCCTTGGTTACTTGGATTGATTCAAAGGTTGCTGTACCTTCAGATTGTATTGTGTTCATGAAGCTGGAAATCTGGTGGTTCTGGTCACTTTCAATATCTTCTGAGCCTATTTGCAGCAGCTCTTCCCGACAGTATCCTAAACGTTGGCAGGCCACATCGTTGATTTCAGTGAATTTGCCTGGGTTACCATCACTTTGGATTGTTTGGAGGAATATAGCATCGTTAGCATTGTTGAAGACTTCCCTGAATTTTTCCTCACTTTCCTGAATTTTCAGTTCCATTTTTTTATCATCAGTGATGTCCCTGGCTATGCTGGATGCACTGACTACCTTTCCGTTTGCATCCTTAATGGGAGAGACACTGAGGGAAATATCCGCCAGGGAGCCATCTTTACACTTATGCAAAGTCTCATAATGGGTTACTTTTTCACCACTTTTGATCCAGGCCAGAATTAGTGATAGTTCACCAGTGTTATAGGGTGGTATAAGCATGGTCACTGAGTTACCTACAGCTTCTATGGAGGTGTAGCCATAGATATTCTCTGCACCAGGATTCCAGGATAAAATAGTGCCATCCAAACCTATACTCATTATAGCATCTTCTGTGTATTCTATAATGGATTTAAGGTAACCCAGTTCATCTTCTGATTCCTGGAGTTTCTGTTCTGTTTCCAGGAGGATGTTTAAAATTTCCTGCTGGTCTAAATCTTGATGTTTCATGGTAATAACTAATAATAACTCATTGGGGTTAATAGATTAAGTTTTATCTTTAACATATTTTTTTGTTTTTATTTCTTAACCTATTATCGTTTGGTTTTTATTTCTTGATTTATTTAATTCATCAAATTAAATTAAACAATTCAATTGAAATTTTTTTAAGGTTATTTATTTGAATTAAAGATTAGAATAAATCATTATTAGTGGATTAGAGACTAGTTAATGGATTAGAGACTAGTTAGTGGATTAAAGACTAGAAAAATATTATTAAAAGATTAAGGGAATAATTTGAAAGTTTGTTGTAGGATTTAATCTGAACTCAACTGACATGTTTTTAAAAAATTTAAAATTTTATTAATATGAGTTTTTTTATATATTAACAATAATATTAATGAACCTTTAATAGTTATTTAATAGTTATTGACTTGCTCTAAAAACTTATAAGAGGTCTTATATTATGAAAGGAATTATCTTAGCCGGAGGATCCGGAACCAGACTTTACCCAATAACCAAAGCTGTTTCTAAACAATTACTGCCCATCTATGATAAACCAATGATCTATTATCCCCTATCTGTTCTCATGCTGGCAGGTATACGGGAGATACTGATCATCTCCACCCCCAGGGACCTACCACAGTACCAGGATCTGTTGGGTGATGGAAGTCAACTAGGAGTGTCTTTTTCCTACGCTGTTCAGGAGAAACCCCGCGGCCTGGCAGAGGCCTTCATTGTGGGAGAAAAATTCATTGGTGATGATAAAGTGGCACTGGTTCTGGGAGATAATATATTCCATGGCCACCGTTTTAGCGAAATACTGGAAAGAGCAGCATCCCTAGAAGAAGGAGCCATCATCTTTGGTTATTATGTCCGGGACCCCCATGCATTTGGAGTGGTGGAATTTGATGATGAAGGAAATGTACTATCTCTGGAAGAAAAACCAGAACATCCCAAATCCAACTATGCAATACCAGGACTCTATTTCTACGATAACAGTGTGGTGGATATAGCCAAACAAGTTGAACCATCTGACAGGGGCGAACTAGAGATAACTTCTGTGAATGAGGAATATCTCAAACGAAAAAAGTTGAAAGTGGAACTTTTAGGTAGAGGTATGGCCTGGCTGGATACCGGAACTCATATAGGACTCTTAGAAGCAGGTAACTATATTGAAGCACTCCAAAAAAGGCAAGGATTCTTTGTGGCTTGTCTAGAAGAGATTGCCTATAACAATGGCTGGATAGATGAAGAAACTGTGTTAAAACTTGCTGAAAGTCTTAAAAAAACTGATTATGCCAAATATTTGGTTGAACTGATTACTGGTGAGTTTTAATTCCAACAATTTATCTTTTTCCACCAAAAACAAGTTCATATACTCTTTCAGAAGATTTGTCATCCTGGTATTTATTCACGATATCATTTACTAATTTTCTTTCGTTTTCATAATAATTCGGGTTCTGGATGCAGTGATTCAGTTCTGTGAGAAAATCCTTGAATTTAAGGGCTTTGGGTCCTGGAGCCCAGAAATCATAGGGTTCAAATACAAATCCCCTGCACCGTGTGTACTCCTCCAAATCGGTTGGGATGAAAACAATTGGCTTTTTTAACAATAAAAAATCGAAATATATTGAAGAATAATCGGTTATTAGTATATCTGCAGCTCCCATGATATCGTATACATCTAAAAAGTTGTCCTGTAACATTTTTGATGTGATCAAGACCACATCGTCTTTATCATTCAAGACTTTTGAGTAATGTGATTCTTCAAATGGATGGAGTTTCACCAAGTAGAGTACCTTGTTTTCTTCTATGAATTTAGCAAACTGGGCATCGTCGTAATCGTTGAACCCCATGACATCTGGATTAGAGTTTCCATCAATTTTATCACCCCATTTTCGGAAAGTGGGAGTAAAAAGGATGATTGATTTGTATTTAGTTATATCTTTATTGAGAAGTTTGGAAAGATTATCTATGCTTTTTTCTTTTCGAAATATTTTATCATTTCGTGGTTGGCCTGTTATATGCACTTTCCTGGCGTCAACATAAAAACAGGAGCTCATGATATTTTTCATCAAATTCGAGGTACTTATTAAAACGTAATTATCATCATGACTTCTGGAAGATGTTAAATATGGGTTTTCAGAGTCTTCAGCGTATCCCATTGACTTAAGGGGCATGCCGTGCCAGAGGTTTATTAGAATCTGTCGGGATGATTTGAATTCCAAGAAAGTGTTATGGGTTGTAACGATATATTTGGATCTGAAAAATTGGTAGAATCCCATTAAACTATGTTTATTATATGTCTGGATTCTGTTAACCGAGAACTTATCCAGTAAGCTGGTATCTTCAACCATCCACACTAACTTATGACCAGAAGATGAATGTTCCATCTGGAGGTATTCGAAAAAGGCCTTGGAGTTATCAGAAAAATCAGGAGCACTGTCAAATAGTATTTGATGTTCATTTTCTGGAATAAATTTATTTATAAGCGTTACCAAGCCAGATTTAAGGGTGTCTATCATGTTAATATTCCTCACCAGAGGTTTCTCTCACTTCTTGATTAGTGTTTATGTAAAATGGAAATATCTGATAAATTTAAGATTTGAATCACTATTTTCATGTGTTTTGTTCACGATAACCTGTTTAATTTATAGTAAACCTTCGTTAGTTTATAGTGGGCTTTTTCTAGTTTAGTAGACCTTACTTAGTTTATAATGGGCTTTTTCTAGTTTAGTAGACCTTACTTAGTTTATAATGGGCTTTTTCTAGTTTAGTAAGCCTTAGTTAGTTTATGGTAATCCTATCAAAGATTTTATTAGATTTTATTATAATAGGAATTTGACGTATAACAGATTATTAAGTCGTGAATACGTCTTTAGTTATGATTGTTAGATTTTCTATTTCTATTAATTTCTGTAAGGATTTATTTTATCTATTTCTATGAATGATTATTTAACCTTAGTTAAAGTTTCCTAACGTTTTTTTATTTTAAATGATATATAACAATAGGATCATATGTTGTGTATGAGATGAACATTTTAAATTTTTAATATAACTTTATAATTGCCTTAAACTGTTAATATTTACCAGAATGGAGATAGATAATATTAAAAACAAAAAAATAGTGGTTACTGGTGGACTGGGATTCATAGGATCCCACTTAGTAGAAGAACTTCACACTGATAATGATGTTTTCATAGTAGATAACGAGTCCACCGGCAAACACGAAAATATACAAGATTTAGATATTGACAATATAAGCCTAATACTGGGTAGTATAACCCGCATTGATCTGGATGAAATCTTTGAGGGTGCTGATTTCGTGTTACACCAGGCAGCATTACCCAGTGTTCCCCGGAGCGTGAAGGATCCTTTAAGTTCCAATGAAGCAAATATTACCGGTACCCTGAGGGTGTTGATCGCTGCCAGGGATTGTGATGTTAAGAAGGTGGTTGCTGCCTCATCCTCATCAGTCTATGGTGACACACCAGTACTGCCCAAAGTGGAAACCATGCCCCTGAACCCCCAATCACCATATGCCACCACCAAAGCCACAGGAGAACTGTACTGTCAGAATTTCATTGATATCTATGGCCTGTCCACTGTTTGTCTTCGTTACTTCAATGTGTTCGGACCCAGGCAGGACCCAAAATCCCAGTACTCTGCTGTAATACCCAAATTCATAACTGCCATCCTATATGGAAAATCACCAGTCATATTTGGAGATGGCGAGCAGAGCCGGGACTTCACCTATGTGAAGAATGTAGTTCAGGCCAATATACTGGCATGTGAAACAAACATGCAGGGAGTATACAATGTAGCCTGTGGCAGGAGAACCACCCTCAATGAACTGGCAGACATAATTGGTGAAATAGTGGATTTGGATGTGAATCCAGAATACACTGATCCCAGACCAGGAGATGTTAAACATTCACTGGCAGATATTGAGAAAATAAAAAAACATGGATATGAACCCAGCAAAGACTTCAAAGAGGATTTGAAGAAGGTTGTTGATCATTTTCTGGAAGCAAAATGTTGAATTAAAAACTCTTTAATTTAAAATCCTTCTTTTTAAAAAAATGAACCATTAACCAACAAAAAAAACCATTAATAAAAAAAGTATATAAAAAAAGATTTAAGGGGATTAAAAGAATAATGGGATTTTAAAAAAATGTAGTTTAATGGGAGTTATTTACTGCTCCCACTCCACTGTAATGGAAACCCATTTTTCTTAATTCTTCTGGAGGGTAAACACGTCGGGCATCCACGATAATGGGGATCCTCATCAGTTTTTTTACTTTATCAAAGTCCAGGTTTCTGAATTCCTGGTGGGCAGTCATGAGTACCATGACATCGGCATCCTCCAGTGCATGGTAAACATCACTTTCCAGTGTGCCATATACAGAGGTCTCCTCAATGTAGGGATCAACAATGGTAACCAATCCCTGATTGTACTTTAATTCATTTATAAGTTCCTCGGATGGTGATTCCCTGTCATCTCCCACATTTTCCTTGTAGGACAGGCCAAGAACAACGATTTTGGAGTTTTTAACCGGCCGTTCGTTATCGTTGAGGGCATCAGTGATGAGTTTGAATACATGTTTAGGCATGTTATCATTGATGGTTCGACCAGCTGCTATTACTTTAGAATGATATCCTAATTCTTTAGCCTTTTTAACCAGATAATAAGGGTCTACAGGTAGGCAGTGCCCTCCGACACCACCCCCGGGGTAGTAAACATTGAAGTTCCACTTGGTACTGGCACCCTCAATAACCTCCATGACATCGATACCTATCTTTTCAAAGATCATGGCCAATTCATTTACCAATGCAATGTTCAAATCACGCTGGGTGTTTTCAATAACTTTAGCCGCTTCAGAAGTCTTAATATTCCTCAGGACCTTAATATCTTCTTCAATGATGAACTGATAGAGTTCACGGGTTATTTCAGCCCATTCAGGAGTTATACCACCAACCACCCGGGCCACTTTCTCTATGGAGTGAGCATCATCCCCGGGGTTGTACCTCTCAGGACAGTAAGCCAATCCAAAATCTTCACCTGCTTTCAAACCTGACTTTTCCAGTATTGGCTGGAGAACTTCTTCAGTCACACCAGGATACACTGTGGATTCTAAAACTACCAGTTTTCCCCTGCCAAGTCCCTTGGATACATTTTCACCAGCATCCATCACATGGGAAAGATCCGGATCTTTGGATTTGGTAACTGGTGTGGGAACAATCAGCAGGATAATATCAGATTGACGGGTTGCTTCGGGTAGGTCAAGGGTTGCCACCAATTTTTCTTTCTGAACAACCTTTAGGAGTCTTTCATCTAAACCCAGCTCTCCCAGGGGCGAAATCCCCTGATTGATCATGTTAAGTTTCTCTTCATCGATGCCTACTCCAATCACGTTAAAACCATTTTCAGCAAAGAATATTGCGGTGGGAAGACCTACATAACCCAATCCCACTACACAAATAGTTGATTCCTTGTTTTTAATCTTTTTCAGTAATTTTTGATACACTTTAACACCCATTTTATTGTAGATTTATCCTTTAAATTGAAGATTTATATGTGATATCAATAATTTGATAGACTTAGATTGAACATCAAATGATTGTGTCTTTCTGTGTTTTCTTGCTATTTTCAATAATTCTTAGTATCCCCATAAAAAAATATAAAGATTTTTGTATTTACATCTCTTTTGGATTCTTCAATAATATTAACTCATATTGGGCTGACCAAGATAAAACCCCATTGTAGTAAATTTTATTTACTCATGTGCATATTCATAAAATTAGTATCTATTCATAATTTTAGTGAAAATACCATCAACTTACTATAAAAAACGATCCTATGCTTAATATTAGAACTGGAGATTCTAAATGGATATAGAAGACTTAAAAAAACCCCAGATAAAAAAATTATTAGAGATACCCGTAGGTTCTTATAATCTTTATTACTTCTTTTTTAACTGGTTTATTTCAGAAAGGATTTTCACCAATAGCAATGAAAAAATAGTTAAAGAAAAAAGAAGTGGAAATCAATCTACAAGGTTGGAAAATCTTAAAAATCTTTTTGTGAATTATATCAATTTTTTAAAAATGTTAAAAGATAAAAAACCCATCCAAAAGGTTGATATAATCTTCTTGTCTAGATATCGAGTTAAACACTTGGGAAATATCAAAACTGATTATTTGTTTGACAACATTTTAAATTACACCGATGATAAATTTAATTCAGCTTTAATAAGCTTCAACTATGATGATCGTTATAACAGAACTCCAAATAAGAATTATAATCTTAAGGATGGAACAACATTATCTGTTGTCATTAAATCAGTTGTACTTTCCATCAATATGATGATAAGGTATAGATTAATTGAATCAAGTTTAGAAAATCCTATGAAAAATGTTTTTCAAACTTTTTTTTCATTTAGACGCATATTATATTGTTATTTAGTTGGGTTTAGCCTAAAAAATTTGTTTGAACAGTTGAAACCTGAATTGATAGTGGCCAACGATGATTTACAACTGTTAAAACCATTGGAACCTGATGTTAATTTTATAACAATTCAATCTGCCATTATTCAGGAGGAAGTAGAAAAAATTCGTAGCCAATTATACTCCATTTTTGTCAAAGAAAAAAACAAACCGGACTTATTCTGTGTTAGTGGATCGACCTTCAAGTCACTTAAAGAAAAATACCATGCTGATGCTAAAAAATATGTTATAACCGGACAAACGAGATTCGATTCCCTTCTAAATTCTGTAGAAACCCATCCACCCCTCCATTCAAATAAGAAAAATTCTGAGAAAATCAAAATTTTGTGGGCCACACAACCAGGAATACCTGAGGAAGAAATGGAAAAAAGCATTAAAGCTATGGAACAAGTCTTATTAAAACTAAATAATGTTTTTTTAACCATTAAATTACATCCAGCAGAAAATTTCAATTCAAATGCCAATGCATACAAACATCTACAAAAATATAGCAACGTTAAGATCTTAAAAGGTGACGTAGATCTGCATAGTTTGTTGTTATCATCTGACATATTATTAACCAAATATTCATCCAGTGCTATTGAAGCAGGGATAGTGGGAAAAAATATTATAATTTTAAATTTATCAGATGATAACAAAGGCAAAGAATATGTTCAAAAGGGTATTGCAATTGGCGTATACAATGAAGAGGATCTATTGGGCGCGATAAATGATTTAACAGGAAAAAAAAGCATACAAAAGTTAGAACAATACCGTGACGAATTCAAATCGAAATATAACTATCTGAATGATGGTAACGCATCTGGAAGAATTTTTGAAATTATTAAAAATTATTTATAGCCAAATACCAAATTATTATATTTTATGGTTATTAAATTATATTCCCCTCAATCGTACTCAACTAACAGAAAACCCAATAATTCATCTAGAAAACAATGGAAAAAAAACCACTTATCTTCACTATTTATAGAACTCCATGAAAAATTAAGAGATATGATTGAAAAATAGTTCAAAAAACTTAGAATAATCAATATTCACTGAAACTGGATGAAAAAATCCTACAATAAATATGGAAAAATTTCTAAAATATGATTTCAACCATTAACAGAATAGAAATTTGTTATATGATATCGACGATATTAACTATTACACAATTGATTTTTGCATAAAGGTGGAAAATTTGAGTGAATACAAAGCTTTTATCCAAAGAATAGGTCTTTATGGGATAACAACTATCCTGGGAACCTTAGCCGCGATAATACTAATCCCTATCATAACTAATAATCTTACTATCGAAGACTACGGTGCTTATATCCAGGTTACAGTCACTATCGGATTAGTATCCAACCTGACAACTTTAGGATTGCCCTTTTCCATGGTAAGATTTTTGTCACCACTTGAAGATAAAGATAAGATATCAGAAGGATTCTACACTATTCTAATAATTGTTGCTCTGTTCAGTTTATTAATAGCATTTATAATATTCCTCTTTGCAGGACCATTATCCACAGCACTTTTTAATGGAGAAATTTATGTAGCACAGTTATTATCTGCAATATGCTTTATAACCTGCATAAATACGGTATTAGTAGGTTATTTCCGTACATTTAACCAGATGAGGAGATATTCTGCGTTTACATTGACACAAACTATTTTAAGTATGGGATTAATTTCTTACGTTGCCATTTCTGGATATGGAATGTATGGGGTTATGATCAGCCTCGTGATTAGCTATTTAACAGTGTCAATAATATCATATATCCTAATTGTTAATGAAATAGGCATCTTCTTCCCAAGATTCAAGAATGTAAAAAAATATCTATCCTTTGGACTGCCAACTGTCCCTGGAAATTTATCAAAATGGATTGTTGACTCCAGTGACCGTTACATTATAGGTCTACTGTTAGGTTCAGCATACGTTGGTTACTATTCACCAGGATATACTGTGGGTAATATCGTTTTAATGCTATGGAATCCTTTTGCTTTTCTCCTACCTTCTGTTCTGCCACGCCACCATGATAAAAACGATATGGATAATGTCAACTTTTATTTAACCAACTCTATAAAAGTATTTTTATTGTTGGGGATTCCATGTGCATTCGGATTATCAATATTATCTAAACCTATTCTTCTTTTATTAACCACACCACAAATCGCAATGAACGGATATTTAGTAACACCATTTGTGGCTTTAAGTGCATTAACACTTGGGTTTTATGGGATTTTTAGTAATGTATTCATATTGAAACTTAAAACAAAAATCACCGGATTCATATGGGCTGTTGGTGCTCTAATGAATCTGGTTTTAACTATAGTATTAATTCCCATTTTAGGGATAATAGGAGCAGCAATTGCTACTTTAATAGCATACTCTACAGTTTCCGGTATTACCATATATTATTCGAAAAAATATATGAAACTAGAGTTTGATCTGGGATTTATGGCCAAAAGTATTCTGGCATCCATTGTAATGGCATTATTCATTTTCTGGATGAGTCCCAACGGACTTTTAAACATTCTAATAACTATAATGATAAGTATTATAATTTACACCATTTTAATATTCCTGTTTAAAGGATTAACCCGGAAAGAAGTAATATTTTTAAAGAATATGTTTTTTAAAGCAGATACTTGAATAAAATACCGATAAATTGGTGGTCAAAATGAAAGTATGTATGATGTCAATTGATTTTCTGCCCAATGTGGGAGGAATATCCACACATATAGTTGAGCTTTCCAAGGCATTAACTGAGTTAGGGATAGAAGTTCATATAATTACACGCAGAACTGATTTTCGTGGGAAAAAATTTGAAACAATCAACAACGTTAAAGTACACAGACTTTATCTACCAAAAATTAGGTTTGGATCTGTACTTTACATAATAAATCAGATTTACACCATCTTACGATTTAAAAAGAAAGAAAATATTGAAATATTCCATTCACACACCAAAACTGATTCCATAGCTTTCAGATTCTTAAATAAAATTGTTAAAATCGAAACTGAACATTCATCTACTTTTTTGAAAGCTGTTGAAACAGATAATAATATCAATTCCTATAAAAAGATATTTGATGCTACAGATCGTTTATTAGCACCCAGTGAAGAGTTAAAAGATACTATAATAAAAATTGGTATTGATCCAGGTAAAGTTTCTTACATTCCCAATGGAGTAGATACAACTCGATTTCATCCTAATGATGATAAAAAATTGAAGGAAAAATATAATCTTAAAAATAAAATGGTAGTTAATTGTCCCAGAAATCTAGTTATAAAAAATGGAGTTCACTACCTGATTGATGCCATCCCCCTAATAATCGAAAAATTTGATAATGTTAAATTTCTAATAATTGGGAATTCCAACAAAGAAATGTTTTCAAAATGTGAAAAAAAGGTAGCTGATCTAAAAATAGATGATTATGTAATATTCACTGACAGTATCCCCAACAGTCAAATGCCAGGTTTCTATGGAATATCTGACATCGTTGTGTTACCTTCACTGAAAGAAGCAACCAGTATTTCAGGTTTAGAGGCAATGGCCACTGGTAAACCCTTAGTCGGTACCAGAGTCGGGGGAATACCCCTGTTAATTAACAATGGACAGACCGGGATCTTGGTATCGCCTAAAGATCCCCATGCCCTGTCGGAAGCAATTATCGATTTACTAGAGAACAATGAAAAAAGAAAGACTATGGGAATTAATGCTCGCAAAAAAGTTATAAATGAATTTGATTGGAAAAAAACCATTGCCCCTAGAACCATAGAGATCTATAAGAAAATAATTGATTCTAAAAGATAATTAGAACTAAATTATTGAATAAAATAGAAACTAATTAACAAATAATGGAAGGATAAAAGATTGGAAAGATTATAGACTAATACCATTATTCAACTATTTTATCAAGAAGAATGGCAAATTTTTTAGCCATTTCCCTTTGACTGTATTTATCAATCTCCTCAGGAATTCCGCTGTATTCAATTTTTCCCCTTTCCTCAAATTCATCATAAAACATTTTAATAGCTTTTTTAACAGATTCAAATTCAGATAAATGAAATCCTGTATTAGTTGATTGGATTAAATCTTTGACTAATCCTTCCGATGGTCCTATAGATAATATCGGTCTGCCTGCATCCAAATATTCATAAATTTTACCGGGTATTATGCCTTGCTCCTGGGGGTTGTTCCATGATAAGAGCAAAAGGATCTGCGATTCTCTCTGTTTTTTAAGTACCTCCTCTCGAGGTATCATTCCATGCACATTTACCACATTCTCCAGGTGGTATTCTTCAACTTCATTCATCAACCAGTTTTCCACTGGACTATAAAAATCAATGGAAAATTTAGACAATTTTATACTTTTTTCACTATGCAACTCTCTTAATGCCTTAAAAAGGAGTTTTGGATCGCGTTTACCACGATACAAAAGTCCAGAATAGGTTAAATTCAATTTATCAGACAGTAAAATATTTTTAATAGTTTGATCCGGGTCGAAACCATTTAGAATTGGAACTACATCTTCTCTTCGGTGTAATCTTTTCAAATCGTCTGCAAAACAGGTGGTAGTGGTTGTTAAAATATCAGCATTTTTAAGAGTTTTTATTTCTAATCGCTGCTCAAAAAATTTTCTAAGGAAACTGTAATGATAGTAAGGGTTTTGAGTCCATAAATCACGAAAATCAGCGATCCAGGGAATTTTAAACCTTTTTTTTAGTTCATTAGCCACTAAATGAGATGTTACAGGTGACGATGAGCTGATAATTGCATCAAAATCTTCTTTTTCCAGTAATTTACTTCCCTGGTCAACTGCCGGTTTAAACCAGTATCTCTGCAGATCAGGGTATGCAAAAAACTCATTTCCAAGTTTAACCAGGAAATCCAAATACGATTTTCTATTTTTTGAAGTGTTGGCCTTTGAATTGCTTTTATCCTTTGGATTAGATGATTTTATCTTTTTTTCCCATCGGACCAGTAATCCATCATATTCAGCCTCAACCAGGTTATAGGGAAATTTTGAATTTTCACTCGAATTGATGGTTAAAATTGTAGGCTCCCATGACAATTCAGTTAAATATTTTGCCAGTCCCCTCAAGCGAACAGCACCTATAACATTCCTGGAAAATGGATAGGCTATAATCAACACTTTTCTCATTCATACGTCCCTCATCTTTTTAGACTAATTAACATGGGATTGTGTAAACAAATATTTTCCACTTCTGGTTTTGGATATATCCTCAACATACTCCCAGATGGTTTTACAGTTTTTCCCCATGACCAGTTTAATCTTGTGTTCTATCTCTTTTTCCTCTGAAACATTGAAACCCGGATAAGCAACTGCTTTGATTCTGACCAAATCATAATCTTCCTGTAGAACCTGGAACTTCTCAATAAGCCCTTTGTTACAGTAAACCCCGATAAGTTGTGTGAAATATTCTGCAGGCACAATTGTGCCGTTTTTCAGGACAAAACTATCCGTTATTCTCCCCACCACTTTTTCAAGGGTGGGTAATGGGTTTCCGCATTCACATTTCTTTTTTCCAAGTATGGCCATGTCACCAATCTCATATCGAATTAGGGGCATGGAATAATTTGATAAATCCGTAACCACAACTCTTCCTTCTTCACCTGTTTTCACAGGTTTATCATCCCTGTCCAATATTTCCACATAATTTTTAAAGGTAAATAAGTGCAAATTACCCTGTTCACATTCCCCGGCAATGCTACTTAACTCACGAGATCCATAAAAATCAGAAACTTTGGTTCCAAATGTTGATTCAATTGTTTCCCTCATGGGGTTGCTTAAATTTTCTGAAGTACTTTCAATGTAATTAGGAGCGTGTAACGGCATGTTCTTTTCTTCGGCAAATTTACATAATTCATATAAACAGCTGGCATATCCACGTATAAATTCAGGTTTGTAAGAGTTGATGGTGTTTATATATCTGGCCATATTCTCTTCAGTCATCAGGTAACAATTTAAAAGGAGGGTTTTGGTAACTTTCTGGAATAACCGTTTTTGGAGTGATGTTCTCTGGCCAAAAACATCCCTTTCATTTCCCCAGAGTATCACCTTTTTAACTCTGGGCTCATCAACACCCAACATCTCATTACAGTAATAAAAATGTCCGATGTTGCTCCATCTGATGGTCTGATCATCCTGCATTATCTTAAGTGGTTCACCTGTAGAGCCTCCAGATGTGACATAAAACCAGGTTCTGTTGTTGTAATCTTTAGATCTTAGTTTTTCAAAGTTTTCACGTATTATTGCCTTTGTTAATATGGGCAGGTTATGGATACTGTCAACACCAAATTCATCAGAGTTTTCAGATTCTAAAAGTGTTTTATAATATTCAACATTTTCAGATGCATGGTTGAGTAATTTTTTCACCATCATTTCTTGAAACTCTGAAAATTCTTCTGTTTTGCGAAGTTTAGAGACTTTTTTATAATCGTTATTGTATTTAATCATTAATCCACTGTATAATAACCTCTTCAATGGCAACAACATATAATTCCTCTAATTTTTTATAATAGATTTGTATAGGTTTTCAATCTTTCTAGCTACAATTGTTGAATCTAAATTTTCACTGACAAAAAATTTTCCTTTATCCCCAAATTCATTACCCCTCTTTTCATCCATTATCAGAGAACATATTCCCTCTTTCAAACTTTCTTTGTCCCATTTAACAACTAAACCCATGTTATCTTCAACCAAATCAGCTATCCCACACCGATCAGTAACAATAACTGGTGTTCGGAAAATAGCAGATTCTAACACAGTGTTTGGAAAAGTTTCATACCGTGAAGGTAATACATAAACATCCGCATCAATATATGCTTCATATTTCTTATTATCATATAAAGGGCCTGTGAAGAGTACTTTATCCTCAATTTCATAATCTTTGACCATTTTTTCCAAAAATCTTAAGCATCCATCATCAGGTCCTGCAATAACAAGTCGAACCTCATCTAATTCTGTTACTAGATCATTAAATGCTTCAACAAGTAAATCAATGCCTTTTATTTTGTGTAAACGACCCAAAAATAGAATTATCTTCTCATCATTGTTTAAGGAATAATCTTTTCTGAAATTTCCCGAGCTAACCATGTTCTGGATGGATGTGTCAATTCCATTTGGAATTATTCTTATTTTGTCAGGATCTACACCCATTTTTTCGTACTGCTGTGATTCAACCGGAGTTAACGCTAAAACCACTTTAGCATCGTTTAAAATCTCACGGCCCCATAGCTGGTCGAAAACTTTTTTCATTCGGGTTTTTGCAAAAAAAGGCATTACAGACCCTCTGGCCTGTAAAACATAAGGGACACCATACTTCTTTGCATAATGATGAATAGAAACGGAAAGAAAACTACGATACTCATGAATATGAACAACATCAAATTCTTTTAAATCTTTTTTAGCCCTAAAAGGTAAATAATAGGGATTTGATATTTTAAATTTCAGTTTTAATGAATTTGAAAGATTTTTAAGATAAAATACTTTTATACCTCCAACATCAACTGTTGTGTGGTTGTCACCTTCAAGTCTTTGAGTACAACCATCAGTGGTGTAAACTGTAACATCATGTCCCTGTTCAACTAATCGATTTGAAAGTTCGTATACAGATCTTACAACACCCCCCGAAGCAAAACAAGGATAAAATGATTGGCAAATTTGGAGAATCTTCATTATTTACCTCCAAGAAGCTTTGTTTCAAGAAGTGATAGTTTAACCATAAACCCCTGTAATGATCTTTTTGAAGATAAAACAACTTGAAAATACACGAAAATTGCTCTTAAATAGTTTTTAAAACCGGGTCTTTGTAATGGAGTTTTATACTCAGGGAGTTTTTTACCAAAAAGTCTTCGGATTAAAAGACGAACTTTAATATCCTTCTTCTTAGATTCCATCATATAACCTGATTTTTTAACCATTTCCGAGCTTAAATTACTCAGATGGATATAACCATCAGAAAGTGCTTCAGACAGGATCTTTTCTGCTTTTTTGGTCCTGCATACAACAAGAGATTGGCCTTTAGTTTCATTTTCCATTATTTCAGGTATCCATGGATCTCCAAATGACATGTCTGATAATTCTGCAGTCAAATCAGGGCAGAAAAGACATCTGTGAATGGCATTAATCCATAGAACGTGTTGAGAAAGTGCTCGTGAATATGGAATACTCTTCTTTTCACCATTTTTTAATTTAACAGTCATGTTCCCAGGCCAACCCTCTCCACGGTAATGAATTTCATGAACCTCTCCTGGTTTGATACCCCACCTATCCAGTAATGAAGTTGTTTGCCAGAAATTATCATTATGTGAACAGAAAATACCTATATTTAAAACGATTTTTTCTCTGAAAACTTTATTTATCATTTCTGCATTTTTAATACCCTGAATATGACATGGTAAACCTACGACTGCTAATTTATTATAATCAGAAGCTAATATCTCTTTTAATAATTTACAAACTGGAACTGGACAATATTTGGATTGAGAAGCTTCCATGATTTCTTCAGGAGTTTTTGCTATAAATGGTTCTGGCTCAAGAGGATTTTCTTTACTCATTCGCGTTACCAATGCCCCATCAATGATGCCTTTATCCAGAGCATATATCAAGACCCCTGTAACTAAACCTCCACTAGAAGAGTTAAATCTAACATTATCATCTGAAACATATCCCAAGTAACAGTTTAGGTAATTTCCTATGAGTACATCTGATGGCTGTTTTTTAAAAAAGAACTCATTTAACTCGTGATAATTTACACAATGGCCCGGACATACTGCATAACACAGGTTACAGTTATTGCATTTAGTTTCATCAATAACTGGAGTATATTCTTTTTTTTGATGATCAATTCGAAGTTCAATGGCATCAGTCTTGCATATCCCTTCACAGGCGCCACAATTGCAGCATAAACCATTTTCTATAACTTCAGAAATTTTAGTGATCATAATGTTAATTGCTCCTTAAAATGTCTTGAATAAGTTTCCCATTGAGTAAAACCTGCTTTTTAAGAAGTTTTTCTTTTTTCTTTAAATCAGCCGCTATTTCGAATTTATTTTGTGAAACATCAAGGATTTTAGATTTGAAATTGGCTAAAAATGTTTCATAATTAAAATTTTCATCAATATCCAGTAAATATTCATCCTGACCCATCATTTCACCCAGTATCCCATGAAACTTATTATAACTATATGAGACTAAACCAATACTTGGCACTCCCAGTGATGTGGAAGCAACCAGAGCATGGAACCTTGAACATATGAAAAAATCGCATAAACTGATTATGCTCTTTGTTTCTGAAGCACTATATTCGAAAGGTAGTGATAAAACCCTATCTTGATTATCAACAGCAGAATATATTTTTTCCTGTAGTTCCACATCCTGATAAGTGTTGGCCATAAATATCAAGTTGTAATCTGTTTCTTTTATAATAAAATTACTAATGTCCAATAGCAGTTTAACATTAATTTCTTCACTAAAGTTAGAGTTAGCCATAGCTGCAGGGGTTATTCCAATAAAAGAATCATCACAGTTTATATTTAACTTTGATGCTATCTGTTTGATGTCTTCCTTTTTAATTGGATCCATTAAAAATGCGAGATCTCCAGTCAAAACTTTTTTAGGCAACTTAACACCCAAAGCATCAACATATTTCTGACTGTATGCCTCCCTATATGTAATTAAATCTACTTTATTAAGATAATTTTTAGCTAATTTATTAAATAAATTTCCATAAGGCCCTATTGTTGCAGAACATACCACAACAGGTTTATCACAACTCAAAGTATTTTTTAAACTGAGTAAAGTAAATAAAACACCTATAAAAATCATTAAAGCAAATTTATCAACTAATTTTTCTGGTTCTATGAAATTTAAATCAACTAAAACATCATATTCGGACAATAATTTTTTTTTATTCAGAATTTTAAAAAAAAGAGCGTTAAAAATAAAATAGAATCCTGTGGTTAAAAATGAACTCCGCTCCTGAAACCAGGGATGTTCCTTGATGTTAACACGTGGATACTTAAGACCAAGCCTTTTTAAGTCAGTGTTATTCAAGTCAAAATATCTGTGGAGAACTGTTACCTGAGAGTCAGGAATGGTTTCATTTAAACATTTTATCATACCCTCAAGTCGACCCATACTACCCTTATTAGCAGATGAATTGGTGTCCATAATTGCCACTTTAATCATATTGTTAATCTCCATAGTTCCAATATTAATATTAATTTTTATTGATTTTCAGATTTTGAATACTCAATGTTAGCACAAAAAATTTTTACTAAATCAATTCTAATTAAAATATATTTCATTCAATTAAAATACATCTTTTAAACGAAAGGAAGTGCACAGAAAAGAGTGTTTTTTTAACCCTATTTCAATGATATAAATGTTCAAATTTTTATGTTAACAAATTTCCTTACTTTTTTCCAATATTAATCCCTATTTATATTAAAATATTTTGGTAAAAACACTCTCGTCTAGATTAGATACACCAATTATGAAAATTGTATTTTATTCATTCCACGAAAACCGATTTAGCATAATTGAAATCGTTTATATCATCGATTTCAGTCCATTTGAGTCCGTTGGTGTAAACGAAGTCCACTTTTGATTTTCGGCTTAACTCTACATAGGCGATGTCATAGTATTGTTGGGGATCTTCCTGGGTGAGTCTGAGGAGAATTTGGCCAAACAATTCCACATCACCACTGGCAACTTTGGATATACCTATGAATTCGCCACTGGAACTTTCAATATCGATCTGTTTTCCCATGTCCTTAATAATTGAACCCTTTATACTGATCTTGAAGGATTCCTGGTTTAATTGTTTGTAGTTGTCTATGATCATAGCGGTGGATTTGCTTTTTAAGAGATTTTCTATTATCTTCTCATCAAAGACATTGTCTCCGTTTATAATGATGAAATCCTTATTTTTTAATTTTTGCACTGCCAGGTAGGTGGAAACACCGGTGTTGGTTTTATTGTATTTTAGGTTTTCAACTATGGAGAAGGTTACATCATATTTCTGGGCTAGCTGATGACATTCTTTGGCGACTTTTTCCTGGTTATGGCCCACTACAACCAGGTATTCTTTAATTTGATTGTTGAGACAGTTTTTGACCATTCTTTCGATTATGGTGGTGTTGTTGATCTCAAGAAGTGTTTTAGGTTTGTCTCTGGTTAGGGGCATTAATCTTTCCCCCATACCCGCTGCCAGTATCACTGCAATCATTATACCATTTTCCTCCAAAGTTCTATAAAAGCTATTTCTGGTGATTTTTGATGATTTAGAACGGCATTGACAAATACTATTATGTCCATATTTATGTTGTTTTTTTTGCAAATCTCCTTTACAGCCAACACTGATTTTTTACCTTCAAATAGAATGCTGGAAGATTTTTCATCTATGCTTATCTTCTGCCCGTATAATATTCCCATGGTGTGGTTTCTGCTCTGGCTGGAAATTGAGGTTAGGGCCATGTCCCCCAGTCCGCAGTAACCATCAACTGTGCTGGGATCTCCCCCAAGTTTGGTTATTATTTCTTTGTTTTCAAGGAAAGCCTTGTTGAGAACTGCGAATCTGGCGTTCTCATTGAGGTTCATTCCCTCGCAGATACCGTAAGCAATGGCACTGATGTTTTTCAGGATGCTACACATTTCACTTCCAATCACGTCACTGGTGGTGTCAACCGCGAATTCTTCGGTTGTCAGAGCATTTTTAACTTTTTCATTAACTTTGGGTTCCTTTGAAGCTATGGTGGTGACTGTTGGCTTGTTCATGATAATTTCCGAGGCGAAGTTGGGTCCTGATAATATTACTGGGTGTTTTCCAGTCTCTTCGTATATGATCTGGCTCATGGTTTTCCCGGAAGGGTATTCAATGCCCTTGGCTGCACTCACCAGGATGGTATCAGAGCCTATCATCTTTTTAGCTTCAGAAGCAACTGTTCGTACAGCAGATGAGGGTACACAGAAGAAGATTATATCCGGATGAAGGTCTGGTTCGTATTTATATTTAGGTTCAATGTTACTGGCAAGCAGGGTGTTAGGATAGTATTGCAGGTTACGTCGGGTGTACAGAATATCTTCCACGACTTCTATTCTTTTCACATACAAATATACCTTTTCTGCATTATTTGATACAAGCTGAGCTATCGCTGTTCCCAGACTACCGGCTCCAATCACAGAAACTTTATCAATCAATTATCAGCCCTCCTTATTTAAAATACAATATAAACGTTTTAAAATAATAAATGTAATGGATTGAATCTAAATAAGTATTTATGATTTTATAACCCTTAATCTGTTACCTATGATTTTTCTATGAGTTTTTTTAATGTTTCCTCAAAGGTATCAGTAATTTTATTCCAATCATTGCCCTTCACAAACTGAAGTGCTTTTACGCCCAGTTCTTTTGTATCAATCCTGGAAGATAAGTCAACAACATCTTCTGGCCTGTCAACGTATAATATTCCTTTATCATCACCAAACTCAGCTATAACACCATTAAGTTTGGTGGTTATAACTGGTTTTTCCATGGCCATGTACTCATAGAACTTTATGGGAACTATGTCCTTCATTATGATCTCATCAGGATAGGCCGGGAGGATGCACACATCAGATGATGCTATGAATTCAGGTATCCTATCATAAGGCTGTTTACCGGTTAGTATGAGTTGGTTTTCCATCCCATATTTTTTTTGGATGTCAACCAGGTCATCGTAGGCATCTCCATCCCCTACCACCATCAATTTCATATTTTTACAGGATCCCTTTCCCAGCTGCCTGGCCACTTCCTTAACACCTGAAAAGTGGTAGATCCAGCCCATGAAAAATAGTAAGAGTTCATCATCCCCTACTCCGTATTGTTCACGGATACAGGAACCATCAACTGTTTCTGGGTTGAAGTTATCAAGATCAATACCCGCATCTATGACCATAGTTTTTTCTTTATCCGCCCCTATACTGATAGCAAATTCTGCCAGGGTTTTGTTAATGGTTATGACCATGTCTGAATTTTTAATGGTGGATTTTTTAACCTTTTTTCCAAAGGATTGGAGTGTTTTTTCAGGTATCAGGTTGTAGAGAACATCGATGAGGTAATAAACAAAGGGTATTTTATGTTTTTTGGCTGCTCTGGATGCTACGTGGGCATTGAGTAATCCAAAGGCCACTATAACATCGGGTTGGAATTCATGGATCTGCCGGTTGATCTCATGATAGTTGGTCCATACCCATGATAAATAGTTTAAAACCGTTACCTTGAGAAAGGAGGGTCTTACAACGTCAACACTGGCTTGGTCATGGATTTTATGAACACCCTTAAAGACGGTTCTTTTAGCGATTAAACCAGGGTTTTTGTTGGTTTTCCAGTTAATCTCGTAATCAATTACTCGGATTTCATGACCCCTTAAAGACATGCGTTCCATGAGGTGGTGCTGTTGATGGGGGTTTCTCTGCAGCCAGTCCGACTCCTGGACAACTAGTATTTTCATGATTATCAAAATTCGGCACTGTTTTGGATATTTTCCCAGTTTTCCACGAACCAGGAGTGTGTTTTCTTTAATCCGTCCTTGAAGGTTGTCTGTGGATTGTAGTCCAG
The DNA here is from genome assembly GCF_017873625.1 of Methanobacterium petrolearium. Taxonomy (NCBI): domain Archaea; kingdom Methanobacteriati; phylum Methanobacteriota; class Methanobacteria; order Methanobacteriales; family Methanobacteriaceae; genus Methanobacterium; species Methanobacterium petrolearium. Next base: position 152,629 of record NZ_JAGGKL010000003.1, read on the forward strand.
GATTTTTTCGGCTTTTTGGATGGAGGAAAGTAGTCGGGTTTTGGCATCCCAGTTCCTGCGGGCTGCGTAGGCTATCCCTTCCATGTTACCGGTTAACTCGTTCACCATGTTGGCCATATCAATAACTCGTGTTTCGGATCCGGATCCGAGGTTTATGGCTTCCCCTATGGCTTTTTCGGCGATTCCCATGGTCATGAGGCCGTTTACTATGTCATCCACGTAGGTCCAGTCCCTGGTTTCTGAGCCATCACCAGTTATGGGTAGTGCCTGGTTGGTCATTGACCAGTACATGAAGTTGGGGATCACATTCCGGTATTTACCTGGGACCTCTCCCGGGCCAAATACGTTGAAAAATCGTGCATTGACAATGGGCAGGTCGTAAAGATTGTGGAAGTAGTTGGTGTAGAGTTCACCTATGAGTTTAGTTACCTGGTAAGGTGTATGGAGACTTATGGAGATATCGGGTTCTTCAAATGGCATTTTTGAATCCAGGCCGTAGACCCCGCATCCTGATGAGGAGTATACGAATCTTTCCACTCCCACCAGATGGGCGTACTCCAGAACCTTTAATATTCCCATTCCATTGACCATCAGGTCCAGTTCCGGGTTGTCCACACTGTTCTGGTTGGCGAAGTGAGCTGCCAGGTGAAAAATGTAGTCTGGTTTTTCCTTGAAAACCCGTTTAAGCATCTCGTCATCCAGGATGTCACCTTTAACAAAGTGTATGTTTTCAATTTCTGGAATGTTCCACTCGTAAGCAGAGTCCAGGTTGTCTAATATAATTACCTTTTCAGCATGATTGGATAACTTTCGGGTGAGATTGCTTCCCACGCACCCGGCACCGCCAGTTACTAAAACTGTTTTGTTGTTATAATTTGAGTAATCCACAGGAATACACCACCTGATCTAATTTAATTTTTAATTCAACCCCAATAAATTCCGTTACATCTGATATAATTTAAAATACTTACTGAAATCACTGATATTGGTTGTTATCTGCAGTTTTTAACTAATTCCAGTTAAGGTGATATTTGGAAAAAACTTTGATACGATCATTAGTTAACCTACATATCCTATAAAAACTATCTCATTAATCAATTAATTTCTAAACATCTCTAATAAAATTATCCCTACAAACAAAAGCCAAAACACCAAACATACCCCCCAAAACAATCAACCAACATCAATCTAATCAATATGGCCCAATGAAACCATTCAAAACCAAACTTTATTTGCAAATTTCTAAAAACTCCATCAACTCTACCATTAAATGTTAAAAAAAATTAGAAAAATAATTTTAAAAAAAAGAAGTTTATGATTAAATAACAATTGATTACTTTTTATACCCTGTAAAATTCATTTATTGGTTATTCAACTCCATAGAACTTGATTATTTAACTCTGTAAAACCATTTCATCCATTCTACGGTTTTTTTGATTCCTTCTGCTGGATCTACTTTGGGGGTATGTTTCAAGTCCTTTATTGCTTTGGAAAAGTCAATGGTCTTAACCTGGGTGGTGAATTCCTCTGCTTGTTCATAAGTTACCAGAGAGTCATCCTTACCCACAGCTTCCAGCACCAGATCAGAATATTCTTTTATGTCTTTTTCCCATTCTGTGCGACCACCCACATTGTACACTTCACCAGGGATGAAGTTATCCACTATATTGGCAAAGGTGAATGCGGTATCACCAACATAGTCGATGATGCGTTTATGGCCCTTGTACACAGTGTATGGCTGGTTGTGGAGGGCTTTGTAGATGAAGATTGGTATGAATCCTTTGTAGGGGGAATATTCTTCATGTGGTCCGTAACAGTTGACTGGGCGGACTCGTACGGTTTCGGTGCCGAACATGGTGGCTGAGTTCATGCACATCAGCTCACCTGCCCATTTGGTTATGGCGTAATCATTCATCTGGTAGGTGTCCTTGATGGGATTTTTGACCATCACATCTTCACTCATTTTCCCGGTGTAGTCACCGTAGACTTCTGCTGATGAGAAGAATATCATCCTGAAGCCCAGTTTCTCCTGCAGGCGGATCATGTGTTTGCTTCCGATAACATTGGTTTGCCAGAGATTCTCATAGTAGGCTTCTCCGTTCCATCGACCGTACTCGGCTGCCAGGTGGTAGACGTAGTCAAATTTGTCCTCATGTTCTTCAAAGAGTCTTTCTAACTGTCGGTAGTTACGCACATCGCAGCGCTGGTAGTTGTCCCGGTTATTGTGCAGGAGATCAGCGGCAAATACTTCATGTCCACGTCCTTCCAGTTCATTGACCAGGTTGGTGCCTATGAAACCTGCCCCACCAGTTACAAGAATATTTTGAGTTTCGATTTATATTCCTCCTTCAAGTTAGATTCGTTTATAATCAGTGTTAATGTATGATTGGTTCGTGATTGGTTTTGTAAATTTGTACCAGATTGGTTTAAAATTTATTAGATAGAATGTTAATTTATAGTTTTTGAAACTGTGAAGACCCTTTACTAAATCATGTAAAACAATTAAATGAAGCTAAAAGGAAAATAACAATGGAAAAATAATAATAATTTAAATCTTTTTTTATAAACCTTTATTCTAAATTATTTAAACCTACGGTGTATAAATCCTTGACTCCTACGCGTCATCTTGGTGTTTATAAAGATAAGGGGAAATTTTCCACAATAAGAAGAAATTCAAAGTTTTTTTTTGGATACTTCCAACGCAGCAGAGGGTTTTCACTTTGGGGTGGAGATAGTATGTAAAGAATATGGTCGGCCAATATCCTGTCCATCAAAAAAGACGTGGTTGGGGTTTATAAGGGGGTTTGTGGCGTTGGAAAACCTTCAATATACTGTTGAATATGATAAACGAAACCATAACCCGGAATTATACTGATCCCATACCTGGTGATGTGAACCACTCCCTGGCAGATACATGATAAAATAAAAAAAATAACCTATAAATCTATTTACAACCTACCATTCTACACTACATCTGAGGAAACTTATTATGAATTATCCAATCCCCTTAAAAAAATTGATAAATAAACTCCTGGAAAAGGATGAGAAAAGCCTGCAATCCAGATTGGTTCATGGTATTTTCTGGAATTTCATCAGTGTCCTGGCTGCACAGGGATTTCCACTGATTGCAGCCATAATAACCGCTCGTCTTCTGGGAACAGCAGGTTACGGGCAAATGGGAATGATTAACAGTACCGTGATCCTGTTTTCAACATTTGCAGGTTTGGGTTTAGGGGTGACTGCCACTAAATATATTGCTCAGTACCATCTCACTGACCCGGAACGTACCGGGCGCATCATGGGCCTTACCTATGTTTTTGGAATAGTTTCCGGACTGGTAATGTTCCTCATACTCTTTATAATGGCACCCTGGCTAGCAGCAAATACCTTAAGTGATCCTGGTCTAGCACCAGTTTTACGTATAGCATCTCTTCTTTTGATTTTTAACACCATTGTAGGAATAGAATCCGGAACAATAGCTGGTTTTGGAGCTTTCAAAGACCTGGCCAAAATTGCCATAATCCAGGGAATAATCTCTGCGTGTTTAACCTTGACCGGTGTTTATTTTTTCGGTTTAACAGGTGCGATTGTGGCCATGGTGATAAACAGTATTATAAACGTGACTCTGTACAAGGTGAGCATCAATAACCTGGTTAAAAGGTTCAAGATCAAAGTTGACTATTTAAAATCGTGGAAAGAAAGGGAAGTGATAGTGAAGTTATCATTGCCTACCATGCTATCCAGTGTAATGGTGGGACCTGTAGTGTGGATTGCCAACATAATCATAATAAATAACCCTGGAGGTTACAGTCAGTTAGGACTTTTTAACGCTGCAGATCAATGGAGGATGATGTTAGCATTCTTACCCACTGTAATCGGAGGGGTGTTACTGCCTATGGTTTCAGCAGCAGTTCATAAGGAGAATAAAAGTTTAGAAACAGTGAATGTTCTTGCCAGTTGGATTATAGTGATTATTATAGCATTGCCCCTAATTTCCTTCCCTGAAATCATTGCCCTGTTCTATGGGCAGGAATATTATTCTTCAACTATATTTTTACAGTCTATTTCAGCTATGATGCTGGTAAGCTGTATTTTAGCATATAAAGAGGGTATTGCACGGAAGTTGATTGCAAAAAACCTGATGTGGTGGGGTTTTTTAAGCAACCTGGTGTGGGGATTGATATTCATTGTTTCCATACTACTATTCCAGAACCTGGGTGCCCTGGGTTTAGCCATATCTTACATCATCTCCTACAGTTTGAATACTCTAATTTTTGTTCCATTTTATATTTCCAGGCGAGTGGTTCCTAAAAATCTATTAATATCCTGGGAAGTGATTCTGATATGGTTGGTTTTAATCATCCAAACTATCCTGGCCCTTTCCCATGTTAATCTGTGGATCAGAAGTTTAGGACTAATTATAGCCATTGGAATTATGGTATTCTCTTTTTACCGGATTTTGAAACCTACGAATTGGAGGCGATAGAATGAATGTGGTGGATGTAGTAGTAAAACATGATTACTGTATTGGTTGCGGAGTTTGCAGTGGAACTTGCCCATCTACTAATCTCTGTATGGACTGGTCCTCTAATGGAGAGTTGATCCCCTATGCTGGTGATGGTTGTAAGGAAAATTGTTCTATTTGTCTTGATGTGTGTCCCTTCTATGATCATCCCGTTAATCAGGATGATATTGCTGATTTCCTGTTTAGAAAGACTCCTGATATAAATCACCATGAATACACTGGTTATTATCTTAACTGTTATGTTGGTTTCCAGGAAGATGAGCAAAAAAGATTGAAAAGTGCCTCGGGTGGATTGGCCACTTGCTTTTTAGTTTCACTGCTAAAGGAGGGTGTGGTGGATAACATCGTGGCGGTGGGAATAGCTGAGGATAGGATGTATGATCATAAGATTTTGAAAAGTCCTGGTGAAGTGTATGAATGTGCAGGTTCTGCATATTATCCTGTGGAGATTTCACGGATTTTGAAGGTGATTTTAGAGGAAAAAGAGGATGAAAGTTATGGGATAATTGCACTTCCCTGTGTGGTTTATGGTCTGAGGTTGGCTATGCTGAGAATACCCAAACTTAAAAGGAAGATCAAAGTAATTGCTTCTTTAACCTGCGGACAACTTCAGAACCGTTACTGTACTGAGTTACTGGCCTTGGAGTCAGGGGTGAGGGTTGATGAAATTGCCAGAATGGACTTCCGTCGGAAGAAGAAGGGTAATATGGCTTCTGATTATTTGCAGGTTGCCATAGACCTGGATGGGAAGGAGGGTACTCCTCAGTCTAATCATGGATTACCATTTCATTTATGGCATTACCATTATTTCAAACAGAACTCCTGTAACTTTTGTGATGATGTGTTCGGGGAACTGGCAGATGTGACCTTTATGGATGCCTGGCTTGAAGAATATATGGATGATTATCGGGGAACATCCCTGGTTATTGTCAGGACCCCTCTGTCTGGTAGAGTGTTGGAAGGATTATCTGGACATGAAGTGGAGGGTATTGATATTCAGAAGGTAATACAAAGTCAGATGGGAGTTATTCAAAAGAAGAGGGTTTTGTTATGTGGTAAACTTTATAAAAAGGAAACCATAGATATGTGGTATCCAAAAAAACGGGTAAAACCAGATCCCCAGATCTATAAAAAAAATAAGGAATTTATTGACTTAACCGACAAAATACAAAGTTTAAGCAAGGAATTCTGGAGGGAACACCGTTTGGACCCCTCTACAAAGGGTTTCTGGGAAGATTTAGCAGATTCAGAATCCCAGATCAGGGCTTATGAAAGAAAGGCATCTTTACTAAAATTCCCTTTGAAGTTAATTGGAAAATTTAGAGAGGTATTACAATGGCCAAAAACCATTTAACAATTGGACTATACGGAATTGGTGGTGTCTATAATTATGGCTGTGAAGCAATTGTAAGGGGAACTGAAATAATCCTACACCAGAAGTGGCCAGATGCCAGGATAAAATATGCATCTTTACGCCCAGAAGATGATGCCCAGAGACTGGAAGGATGTGATGTGGAGATCGTCCCTCGTAAAATGCATCGTTTTGGTTCTATTGAACGTTTTAACTCGATTCTTGCCTATTTAACTGGTTTTCATTCTAAACGATTTTTTCCAGAGGATCTAAAATGGGTGGATGATTGTGATGTGGTGCTATCCATTGGAGGAGATCTTTACACCATTCCCCCTGGTTACCAGGATCCCAAGATAAGGTGTTATAACCCTTTAATCCATTTTGGTGACTTGGTAAAAAACCACGAAAAAAAGTTTGTGGTTTGGGGTGCCTCTGTGGGGCCCTTTGAGGATTGTCCAAGGATTAAAAAGAGGATGGTTGAGCACTTAAGACGTGTTGATCTTATCACCTCCCGGGAACCAGAAACCAGCCACTACCTGGAGTATCTGGGATTGGAAAACTTCATAGAATGTGCTGACCCTGCTTTCATGATTTCCTCACCAGAACCAGTTCAGGAGGGAGAAGGTGTTACCCTGGAAGATGATGTTAAAAGGGAAGAAAAGGTTATCCTGAATGATAGTATCAATGGGAAAAAGGAGAATAAATTACATATTGGCATAAATTTAAGCCCATTATCCTCTATTTACATGTTTAAAAAGGATATGAAACAGGTTATCAAGGATCAGGCTGATCTGGTTACTTCACTTATTGAACACTTCGATGCCAGGGTAACCTTAATTCCACATGTAGTATGTCACTTCAATGTAGATGATGATGATCTGAGATATTTGAAACAGGTTCAATCCATGATATCTGATGATGTTAAAGGCAGTGTGGAACTTTTGGATGGAGATATTGGTTTTTTGAAAACAAAAGAAGTATTATCAACCTGTGACTGTGTTATTGCCGCCAGGATGCACTGTGCCATTAACGCGGTTTCTGTGGGTGTTCCCACCATATTCCTTGCTTACAGTAAAAAAGCTTATGGAATGGTGGAATATGTTTATGGTAACCGTAAATGGGTGGTTTCCCTGAAAGATGTTAACAACACCAATATGGTGTCATTGATAAATGAGATTATGGATGCAAAACCCCACCTATTTGACCAACTGCATTCCAACTTGGAACAGTCCCAGAAAACCCGGAAAGAATTATTGGATTTTGATTACTAACTTAATTTTAGAAAAATTTTATTATATCACTAGAAAAATCGACAGTGCCATCCCCTAAAAATAAACAGTTAAGTTAATAATCAAATGTATCGACTAGAATTTTAAATTTAAATGGTATACTAAAAGAACGTCGAACAGTTTATATCTAAAATTATAAACAATGCGAAGGAAGATACAATGAATACTGTTCAAAAAATAACCAAAAATGTGAGCGTGCTCTTCATCTCACAAATGTTAAGTTATGTCCTAGGATTCTTTACATTAATATACTCTGCCAGATACTTAGGAGTTGGAGGATTTGGAACACTTTCACTTGCTCTGGCTATTACAGGTATTTTCAGTGTTTGTATAGATTTAGGCCTAAATACACTCAGCATAAGAGAAATTGCAAGAAATAAAAATCTTGCAAATGATTATATTGGAAACACGATCATATTGCGGGGAATATTATCCTTAATTACATTAGTATCTGTTCTTTTATTATCATATTTTATTGGTTATAACCCTGAAACAATTGAAGTCATTCTAATCATAACAATATATACCATTTTTAATGCTTTTTCACAAATGCTTTATTCTTTATTTCAAGCTTTTGAAAAGATGGAATATCAATCAATTGGGATTGTTTCAAGTAATATATTGTTGTTAGCAGGAATATTATTAGCAATACACTACAAAACAGATTTAATCCAATTTGCCATAGTTTATGTCATTACAAGTATCATAATTTTAATTTATTCTTTAATCATATGTTATCGGAAATTTTTGGTGCCAGATGTCAATTTTAGATCCACAAAATGGAAAGAGTTACTAAAAGAATCTTGGCCCTTTGCGATTACAGGTATATCTATTAATATATATTTATGGATCGATACCTTAATTTTATCTGTAATGAAAGGACAAGAAGCAGTAGGTTTCTACAACGCATCTTACAAATTAATATTAGTACTACTATTTATACCAATTGTTCTTAATACCGCACTATTCCCATTAATGTCTAAATATTATGCTTCTTCTATAAAAACATTGAAAATTTCTTTTGAAAAATTATTTAAAATTACAATGTTAATAGCTATACCCATCGGAATTGGAACAGTTTTAACTGCAAACAAAATTATACTACTTTTTTATGGTAGTCAATATCTCAAATCTGTTATTGCTTTACAAATTTTAATCTGGTCTACTGTTTTAATATTTGCTAGAAACCCATTCGAACGTTTATTAGCTGCAAGTGATAAACAGATTACAACCACTAAAATATTCTTAATAGGTGTTATATTCAACGTTACAACTAATTTGATAATAATACCTCATTATAGTTACATTGGGGCAGCAATAGTAATTATATTAACAGATATTCTTGTTTTAACTCTGTTTATATTATCTGCAGGGAAATTTGGATATTCTCTTTCGAAAAATAGCCAAATAAGTTTAGTTAAAGCAATATTAGCAAGCATTATTATGGGACTATTTTTAATTTGGCTTAATAAAATCAATATATTCCTATTAATTTTGATAGGATTTACAATTTATGTTATCTCTTTGTTAATTCTAAAGATATTAGATGATGATGAAATATTAATGATCAAATCAATTTTTAAAAAAAAGTTATAATATTTTACGAGGCTGTAAGTTAATGGGTGTTGAAACCGATTCCATGAAAAATACTAAAAACTTCAAATTTAGAGTTAATCATCATTTAAAACCATTAAAAAAATATTAGGTGAAAGTAGATATATTAACATGTTCAGTGAAATTATAACTACTCTCGAATCTAATATTGGTTCCATACAACTTAATCTTTTCGATTTTAGTGTGGGAAAAACCAAAATTTGAAGAAATCCTAAACGCAAGATTTCAACACCATGAAACACCTCGAAATGTCAATAAAAACCTAAAATTACTTTCAAATAATCATTTAGAATACATTAACCCAAAATACCCAATTGCAATTCAAAAAATGTGATTAAACAAGAATATCAAGAAAAACCCCATACTGGATGAATTAGGTTCTCAAACAATTTATTTACGCCGATACAAATGTAACGATTGTGTTAAAAAATTCGTGACAAGCCGAGATTTAGTTATAAAACCTCACCATAGGTATGCTAATTTTTCACAGACAAAATAGAGTCTTTTATCCGAACAGAGTATCGTTCACTGCGCAAATCAGGAGAAGACCTTCAAACATTCTTAGGAATTTCACCATCACACACAACCATAAAAAACTGGCTAACTATAGACGCCAAACCATATACAAAACATTCAAAACATTTATTCAGGTTATTACGCTTATAATGAGCAGCATATCCTGCTAAACAGACAAAAACACTACAGATTAACATTATACGATACTATACTAAATATCCCACTAGCAAAAGAAATAGTCCCTAAAAGAACAACAGAAAGCATTTATAATTTCATTGATAAATCCACATATAAACAACCATTAATTACAATAACTACTAACCATTTCCGTATATGCAAAAGAATAATGGATAAATTAAGTGTTAAACACCAATTATGCATATTCTACTTGTTTAAATGATTTGAGACAGCATTTATAAAATTTGAAGTCTAAAAAAGTCACAAGACAGGAAAAATAATTTATGCCTTTATTTCACCGAATTAAAAAATATATTCCGCACATACAACGAAGAAACAACAATACAAAGATTAAAAAGATTACTTGAGAAATTTGATAATATTCCTATGGTTTTACAACGATATCTCACTAACAAGATACTTCCAGACTTTCAACGACTCACACACTACATGAAAAGCCCATTTATAGAACGAACCTCTAACAAAGTAGAGAATTACTACAGACAAACCGATCGTAACCAAATAAAGGAAATATACAAAACCATAACAGGGATACTCGGCTATTTAAATCAAAAAATGAAAAATGGACACCAAAACACGGAAAAAATATCAACCCCCAATAACTTAATTTTAAAAACTATAATTAACAAAAAATATAAAAAAGAATATTATGTTATCTAAATTTCCCAAAAAAATAAGAATAGTAAAAAAATTTTTTGACAATTCTAATTTTAATTTTGAAGGAAAAGAAATATTAGATATTGGGGGTACTAACGATTATTGTGAGATTTTAAGATCAATATTTAAACCAGGAAAAGTTTATTTACTGAACTATGATAAATCACAATTACAAGGTGTTGAAAATTCGTTTGTTCAAGACGCAACAAATCTACAATTTGAAGATAAAAGTTGGGATATTATTACTAGTTTCGATGTTATCGAACACTTAAATAACCCTGATGATCTCTTATCAGAAAGTTATCGCGTTTTAAAAGATGAAGGATTGTTTATCATATCCAGCCCTAATCTAGCAGACTGTTTTAGTCGCATAACCTTCCTTTTCGGGTATATCCCTTTTTTTTATACACCTTGTCAACATAGAGTTGGAACCCCATTTAACAAAAAAGGACCAATTATGTACCATAAATCAGTTTTTACATGTAAAGCATTCGAAGAATTACTAAAAATTCATAATTTTTCCATCATCCAATCATTTGGCTTTTCTTATACAGATGAATTCTACTTGGATTTAGATCCTTCAAAAAAAAATCGACAAACAGCATACAAATTTAGAAAAAAGTTGGATAAAATAATGCCAAAAGATCTTTCGGAAGGATTTCTTTATATATGCAAAAAAATTAATTGATTTTTAATCACTATTAATCTGATTATTTGTAGTTATTTGATAAAATGGAATTATATGTTTCTATTCCATGCTTAAAATCATCTTGCCTATTTTATGGTTCTGTCAAAAACTTGGGGGTTGACCGTCAAAAAGCTTTTTTGGTTTCGAATATCTATATTAATGTTTATCCTCGACATTGCACTATTTTTAATCTTCATTAACCGCTTAACAATTTTGGGAAAGGTTTTCTGAAAGACATTTTCTATTATACTCGAAGTTCGCCCAATATTTCCGTCTTCTAAGAATGCAAAGGGTTCTGTCTAAAATGTTACTGATTTTTTGTTTCTTTGGATCCATAGGTATTCTGCGAATTTTAAGTGCATTGCAAGTCCTAAGTCTGTTCTGAATCTTCTTTTTAGGTATCCATGCAGTGTAATACCGAAATGTCTTTCTTTTTTGTTGTTTGTTGATGGTACATTGTCATTGGTGATGTGGTTGATGATTTTATCAAATATTTTTCTTAATTTTTGGATGAAATCTCCTATTAAAGGAGGTAAATGTTTTATACTATTAAATAATCTGCTAAATCTTATTTTGGCACTTTTCACAGTTTTAGCTTTGAATATACCAATATTCACCCTACATAACTTTCCCATTCTATTATTTCCTCCCATAGGTTTCTTATTTCTCTTTTTAGGAGTTTTAGTTGCTTAAGTTTATCTTTTTTGTTCTTTTTATATATGTTTTCTTTTTTCTGGTTTTGATTTGGCGTTTTATTTTGTTTAGATTTTTCACCAGGTCCATCATTAAGTTGTGCATTATATGGAAGGTACATTACTGGTATTTGGCATTTAATTATTCAATTATATGGTTATATCCTGTAAAACCATCCGTCACCATTGTATCGACTTTTTTATTTTTTAATGTACTTTTATGAACGTTTCGGCGATTTTAATATTGAATTCCTTAACAATTAATTGATTCAATTATACGGGAGTATTTAAGTCAAGTAAGGATAATTTAATTGTTCTCAGTTAACTTTTAAAAATTGTTCATCATAACCATAAACACCACTTAAATCATCTTCTGTATATTTTAAAGATTCTTCTATCTTATCTTTGTAACGATTTTCACATGACTCTTTCTGATGGTTTAAAACAGTCCGCCTAGATGTTTACACCCATAAATTCGGCTAATTTGTTCTGATTTCTTATTTAACAAACTATAATAAATCAATAACTGCTTAACAACTTCAAATCTTTAAGTTATGGACATAATTACAGTTTTTTAGGACAATGTTTTCAAGGTTCGTTTCATAAAATTTCTCACAATCTCATCAGAACATGCATATTTTGAATTTTAGCTGGTCTATTCTGGTTAATATAATGTATACACCTGTAATTATTCTTAAATTCACTGTTACAAAGATAAAATAAGAATCTTTCCATAAAAGACCACATTCAACGGCCTTCCAGCCAAAACTTCCAACGCAGACAAAAACTCAAAATCATTTTCACTGGAGACATAGACTTCAAAATCCTCATTTTCAAAAATTTAAATAAGTCTTCAACATATACTAAATTGCGCGATAACTGGATATTTTTCAACGATATAAGTAATAATTATCGCACTAATACTTATTAAACCTTACCAAACTCTGTAAATAAAAATTATATAAACAAATAAACCCCTATAACACAAATCACAATTATATAACTATCAAATTTAATTGTTAGACACATTCATCAGTAACATTTTAGACAGAACCATTCCACTTGTTTAAGATGATTGGAAACAATGTATACAACATATTAAAGTCGAAAAAAGTCACACGAGATGAAAAAATTATTTCTGAGCTTAAAATTGATGTTAAGGTATATCAACGGGCTATATTTTTGAAGATAGTCATGCAAAAAAAAGCCTATTTCACATGCTGCAGAATTTGTTGGTGTGACTAAAGAAACTGGATTCAATTAGTTGAAAAATATAACAAAGAAGGTTTCAATGGTTTAATTCCCAAATATAGTGGTGGAAGACCTAGTTTATTAACAAATAAGGAATTAAAAGAGCTAAAAGAAATAATAATTAACTCAGAAAAGAATTATAGTATTCGTGAGGTTCAAAAATTAATTTATGACAAATATGAAGTCAATTACTCTTATAAACAGGCTTGGGAGATATCTAAAAAGAAATTAAACTTAAATTATGGTAAACCATTCCCTATTTACAGTAAAAACCTCAAAAATGCTGAAGAAATCTTAAAAAAACCTAAAAAATAGATTTAATGAATATTTGGCTTTTTTAGATTCAGTAGGCGTTCAAAACACAACAAACTCACGCAAAACACTGTATTTACTTGGAATAAAGAACATCATTAAAAAAAATTAGAACAATTCAAATTAAATGGTACAGAATTACAAGGAGTGAATTGTAACTCTTATTTCGAGTTTTCACCTACAATCAAAGCACATGAACTTTCAAAAACAATCATAAAGATTCAAATAATGAATATGTCAATGATACTAGAATAAAATTACTAAATAAAGCTATTAATAATTTTAATTTAACAAAAAAATATTAAAATCTGTTTTAATGGAAAAACGGATGAATGAAACTAAATTTAGAGAAAAAAACTATCCGTTACCTTGATAATACAGGTTTAACTCAAAGCGAGAAAATCCAAAAAATCAGTGAACGTTGCAATAGATAAGAATTAACGAATATTCGCAAAATTGACAGAATTAAAAGAGAAAATATGCTAGAAAATATCAATAAATGAAATATAATCGATTATTTAAAGAAAGAAAAAAGATTATACATAGTTTTAGATAATTACAGGGTGCACAAAACTAAATTAGTCCAAAAAGTAGCTGAAATTTTAAACATTAATTTAATATTCTTACCACCATATTCTCCAGATTTAAACCCAATCGAGGATGTTTGGAGAAAAATAAAAGGTACAGCATCAATAAACTATTTTAAAGACTCAAAAGAACTAAAAAATGCTTTAAAGAAATATTTAAAGAAATAATAAGGGAAAAATCCTTTTATGAAAATTGGATTCAAAAATTCATATCAACAGTGCAAAATATTAAGTAATCAACTATAATTTCTGTAATTCAATTATATGAATTGACCCAAAAAATTTATTTTCTTTTCCTGGCTTAAATTTAATACCTAATTTAGGCAAAAAAGGCACTGTTTCTTTGCCTAAGTAAATATTATTTTTAACTATAAATTTATTTTGTATCATTAAATTCAAATTCCAATCGAATATAGGTGTAATATGATCATTTTCATTATAAAAATCTCCAAATAAATTAAATTGACCATATACCATAAAAATAAACTTACTAAACCAAGACTCAACATTTGGAGTAGTTAAAATAAATGTTCCATTTGGTTTTAAAAGTCTATAAACTTCACGTATGAAATTCCATGGATTTTCAAGATGTTCAATTGTTTCTACTGAAATAACAAAATCGAACGTTTTATCCACCCAAGGAAGTTCTTCATTCGCATCAACTTTTAAGCATTCAATATTCTCAGGTATAAATCTAGTTGGATCAATATCACCAGAACATACTTCAAATCCCATCTTACACAAATTGAAACTTAAATTCCCATAACCTGAGGCAATATCGAGTAACTTGCCCCTTTTTTTATTTTCCAACATGCTTAAAACTGTTTCATGAACTCCGGCAGCAGCACATCCTATTATCTCCATAAAATCACTCCAATAATTTATTATAGATAAATAAAGTATCTAAAGCTATTTTAGACCATTCTCGTTCTCTTTGAACATAATAACATCCATTTTTACCTAAATCCTTTGCCAATTTAGGATTATTTATTAGTTTAATCAAACTATCATAGATTTCGTCTGGATTTCTATCAGAAATTAGTATACCGTTAAAGTTAGGAATAATACTATCTTTAAGACCACCAACTTTAGTTGCAATTACAGGTTTTTGCATCGCCATCGCTTCAAGTGCTAAAATACAAGATGTTTCCTCTAACTCATTAATTGATACTGAAGGTATTACTACCACATCCGATGCTGCCATTAGAAGGGGCATGTCTTCATTTTCAACATTCCCTAAAAAAGATATCTTATCAAATATTTGTAATTTTTTACACAACTGAACTAAATCGTTTTTTAAGGATCCTTCACCAGCTAAAATCAAATTTGAATTAGGAAACTTATCTAATAATTTATTGAAAGCTTCAATTAAGTATATTTGACCATTATTGGGGACAAAAGATTTAGCATGAAAAATAACTAAGTCTTCTTTTAAAATTTTGAGTTTAGTTCTTGCAGTTTTTTTATCAATCCTAAAATCAAATTTTTTAGTATCCACGCCATTTGAAACAAAAAAAATATTATCTTTCTGTGCATCATAATCTTTTATTATCATTTTTCTTAATTTAGAACCGACACAAATAATTGCATCCGCTTTATCAACTTCTTTTTTTTCTAACCATCGGAGAAGTTTATAATGAATAGAATTACTTTTTAATCTTTTTTGGGCAACAGATTCTTTTGAAGAAATACCATGACATGTAATAACTTTTTTAACTTTAGTAAGAAAAAGAACATATATTAAATATGGACTTACGTTAAAGCCTTGTAGATGTATTATTTCATGATCTATCTTTCTTATCTCATATGATAATCTTAATAATGCTAAAAACGGTAAAAAGTGATATATTTTCCTTTTTTTAATAATAATAACTTTAGATCTCCCTTTTTTTATAACTTTTTTCTCATCACCAAATGAAATCATATTAAATTTTAATTCACTAAACTTGCTTAATTCATTAAATAAATTAACAGTATGTACTGAAACCCCTCCATTTATATTATTTGGCCATTTACCTAACATTAATACATTCATTTTTTAACCCGATTACTTATTTAGGTATATCTTTAAATTTCCATTATTGTAAAATTCAGTTGTATTAGTAGATAAATATTCATTGAAATCAGAATTAGGTTGGACGAGATCCATAAGTTTTTCAGGGCCATAAATTATTGTAAACCCTTTTTCAATATCATATTGCCTTACCACTAATATGCCGCTTCTATAAGAAGATGGATTTGAAGGATCAAGATAATTTTTAGAATATGGTTCTCGATTGATGAATACAATAAACTTTGAATTACCTTTTACATCGCTAATATTTGAATATTGGTATATAAAATTTGATGCATCTATTTCAGATGTAATTAATCCCGATCTAACAGCCATATCAGTTGAATATAAATTACTATTAGGATTAATAACTGGATTACTTATCAAAAGCAAAATTAAACTCGATACCATTATTATTTGTACATATTTTAATTTTTGGTTATCGGATATTTTAAAAAGAATATAAATACAAAAACCAGCCAATATAGATGAAAAAAACTCTATAAATGTAAACCATCTACTTGGAATACTTTGAGGGTATACAATCGCCAACAAATAAGGAATGGGTATAAAAATTAGAGTTATAACAGCAAGATAAAAAGCATTAGTCTTATATGATAATTTTGTATTTTTAAATTTAGCATAATTAGCCAATATGTAAAGTGATCCCATAATCGAGAGCATTATTAATAAAATAAATCCTAGATCAGAAAAAATTAAACTCCACTTATTTATATATGGAGATATAGTTGCAACTGATACTGAAGTGTAATCTGAAATTTCAAAAGCCTTTTTTATTGATAGAATAGAATAAGAAAATAAATTATTAGCACTAATATCACTTGGTTTCATCCACCAACTAACTGTTACCACTAAAAGCAATAAAATAGATGTTAAAGTTACTTTTTCTTTATTAAAATGAGTTTTTGATGTAATTAAAATTATCATCAAAGCAACAATTAATATTACTGGAGTCATTGGATGAACAAATATAAGTGCTAATAAGGATATTAAAAGGATTATTGTACGATTAACTGAACGAACTTCTTTATTAAATATTAAAAAAATTGTTAAAACAAATAGAACTATTGAGAATGTCCCTGGAAAGTAAAAATATTTGGATTGTGAAACATAAGGTGCAAATGAAATTAACAAAGTTGAAATTAAAGCAGTTTTTGAGTTGAAAATTTTTTTTGTTAATAAAAAAACAAATAATGGAACAATAATTTGAACTATTAACAAAATAAATTGAATTTCTTTAAAGCTACTGATTTTACCTAATTCAATAATATAAATAAATAATAAATGGAACACTGGATAATTAACATATTGGCCTTCTCCTACAATAAATCCTGCGTTTAAAGAATTTTTAATGAATTCGATATGATAAGGGGCATCATTTCCATAGGAATCTGGAAAAAGGAAAAGAAACGAAGAAAAGACTACAATATTTACAAATAGTATTTCGAATAAAATTATTTTTTCATTTATTATCGATAATTTGTTAATTAATAAGATTTGTGATAATATAATAACTGAAATTAAAAATACAACAATGAAAAATTCCCAGGGCAAATAATATTGTTCTAATGAGACTGAAAATATGTAGATTAACAAAACACATAAAAAAATGTATAAAATTATTGATATCTTAAGTAAATGTGACGAATTACCAATATTATTATTTTCATTATCTAATTTTATATATTTAAATTTTTGACTTAATAATAAAGACCCTAAAGCCCCAATCAAAAAAATTATTCCAACATATTCTTTATTATAATTATAAATGATTGATAAAATAGTTGCTGACAACCCCCCAATAATATAGATAGTTAAAAACAATTTAAATATCATTTTAGGATTAGTAAGAAACTTTTTCATCTTCTACGTCCTTCATTTACCTTTTAAAATATTTTATTATTTGTTTTAATCGATTTTTACCATAATATTCTCTGATTTCCTTGTCATGAAATTTTTCTTCATGTTTTAATGTGGCTAATAAAAATCCCAACAACATTGGTAAAAATTGATAGTATGGTGGAATCTTTCTAGAATTTTCGAATGCGTTTAGCATAGCAATTAAAGGATGATAACCAAGAATATACATATATCTACCTTTCAACTTTGAACCTTCCCAAACGCCAATTTTCGATCCACCCAACCGATTCTTCCTAAAATAAGTTTTATTTACTACTTTCACATTCCATCCCCTATTTAACGCTTTTATTAATAGTATTGTGTCTGGAGACGGTGCCAATGGATAACCCCCAAACTTTTCAAAAAAATCAACTCTATACAATCTTATATCATTAAAATTGCTTAAAATATTGTTATATGATTTTTTTATAATAAATTCATTACCATTTCGAACTAATTTTTGAATTCCACATGTTATTGCTAATTTTCCATCATTAATCATTTCTTTTGACAAAATTTCAAAATAATCTTCACTTAAGATAGGCGTTGCGTCAGTTTTACCAATTAACGAGTATTTAATGTTATAATCTATGCATGTCTTCTTTAATAATTCATAACCTTCATTAATAGCTTCAGAAAAATTCAAATGTCCATAACCATTCTCAAAGAAAACTTTTTGTTTAGTAACAATAATCCAATCATATTCTTTGGCCAGTTCATTCAGTAAATAAAAAGTATTATCCTCACTGCCACTATCAACAATTACCCAACATACAGGTCTTTTCGTTTGGTTAAAAACCGTCTCTTTTAAAGTATGAATATTTTTTTCTTCATCTTTAAGTGGGGTAATCAAAACATAATTCATTGAAAATCCTCTATCATTGTGAATATTTTCTTAAGCGTTGTCTCATTATATTTTTCAGGAATATTGATCTCATATAACGTAATATTTTTAAATGATTCATATAAATTATTCTCAAGATTAACCCAATATTCGGCTATATTTCCACTATTAAATATATACGAATAGGCCAATAAATAATTAGGAAAATTATTTTTGCCAACAATCGATGAAAGAGATGAATTATACATTTCTCCTTTATTATTATTTATTATACTAGTTAAAATCTGGTGATTTTCATCCTGTTTAATAGTAGGTTCCGCTTTATTCTTAAATCTCTTGAGTAAGAATCCCTTATTAAATATAAAAGATTGATTTTCCCAAAATTCGGCTGATTTTTTATACTTAAATGATTGATAAAGGAATTTAAATTTATCTGTAAAACTTAATTCTTCTCTACCAACACCCACGGTATATTCAAATAATTGAGGATAAACAGGAAAACTAAATGCCTTTTTTCTATCCAAATCTAGAATAACCTTGTCATCTCCCAAAATTCTATACCCTCTTTTAAGACCCTCTAATATGATAGTTGTCTTAAGACTTCCTTCAGTACCAAAAAATAGCTCAGAATTATTATTCATTGATATAGATCCCGCATGTGCCAAAAAATAACCTTTAAATCCTAATAGTAATTCTATCACTGGTTTTAATACAACTTCAAATGCTAAAGCATCTGCAAAAATGTATTTATAAATCCCTTTAATATTTCCATTAAAATTAATGGTAACGGGAGGTTCTTCTAAACCTTCAATTTCCAATTTCCAATTAGCAGAGTTCCCATAATCCTCAACGTACAAGTAATTTTCATTAATATGATACTTATGATCAACCAAATAATTCTCTTTAAATTTGGGTTTAAAATCACCTATATTCATACAAATATCTACATCTTTTCCAATATGATCAACTTCGAAATAAGAAAGCGGATTATTTAAAGAAGTGGCGCCAAATAATGTCCCTTTTTCATTGTTTATTTCTAAGTTAATTAAACCATGAATAGAAAAATGTTTAGTTAAATTTTGATTTTTCATGTGATCCCATCAAATAATTTCATCTATTTTTTTTAGAAGCTCATCAAAGCTGTAATGACCATCAGTTAATATTTCATAAAAATTGATGTTTTCAGATAAATTCTGGTCTAAAATTTCTAAATATAAATCCCAGTGTTTTGAAAATTTTTTTCCAGGGAAAATATAAGAATATATTTCAATATACTGATTAAAAAAAGGAAATTCCAACATTTGGTTATAAAATATTTTTTTAAGTGCCCTTTCACGTTCAATTTTTTTAATAATTAGTTGATTTTCTCCTCGTTCGATCGGTTTAATTATAAAAACTGTGCTCAGAGAAGAATGTGAAGTTAAATCACTGATTCTTTGCGGATTTATCTTTGTGAAAAATTTCGCATAGCCCCTACTCAATTTATAAACAAAATTCTTGAAAGTTATAGATAGTTTTTCGGTTTTTTTTAAGTTTTTGAGAATAATCTCCGATAAATTATATGTAAAAAGGCTTAATGAAGTTGGAAAACCGAAAATAATACCATTTTTCAGCATGAGATAATTATCGCTTAAAAAGTTATAATCATGATTTAATGACTCTAAAGCAAGTGAAGTTTTACCTCCACCTCCTCGTGCGGAAAAAATTACGGCTTTACCGTTTTTACTAATTCCCGATGCATGAATCAACGAATAAGATTTCTGTAAAAGTTTCCACTGGATTAAAAAATCGATTACATTCCCTGTAATGAAAATTCTGCCGGATGTATTGAAATCAATATTAACCGTGGTTGTTTTTTTATCCCATCCAATAACTTCAAAACTCCAATCTGCACCCTTATACGACTCTTTTTTTACATGAAAATAATCAGACCCAATATAATATTTACTATAACCTACAACATACTTGTCTTCAGTTTTAGGGGTGAAATTACCTAATTTTATGACAAGATCAACTTTTTCAGGCATTTCAACTACTTCAAAATTTTGATAATGTTTATAGAAAGTATCAAATAACTTTAAATTAGTATTATCTATAACTATAAAATTCAAAACGCCTTGTGCTGAAAAATATCTCTGGTTTCCCAAAATTACACCTGCAAATTTGATTTCAATGCTTCCTTAAGATAATTTAAAAAATTTGATTGATTACTATCTTTAAAAGTTGTTCTTTGACTAAGTTTGTCAATATTTATTATAAAATTATATATATCCTTTTCACTACAAGCTACATGTGCGATAGATGATTTGTTCAGAACTTTTGCAAATTCGAGTTGATGATCATCAATAAGTTCATTGTATTTTTCAAGTCTTGGAAAAACAATTAAATTATCATTATTTTCCAAAATGTTTATAACGTTTCCTACTCCTGCATGAGAAACAACAATCTTTGCTTGCTGATTCATCATATTAAATTCATCTAAATCCGAGGTGAAATCCAAATAATCGGCATTTTTTGGCGTGTAATCTGTTCTCCCCAATTGTATTATAACTTTTTCAGGAATAACCTTTGCCAAATCATCCATAATCTTAACTAAGCGCGGAAAAGATGCAGTTCCCACCGTTACGAATATGAAGTTGTTCTTAGATTTATTTTCATCAATTTCTATCGTTTCAAGGATGTTTCCCTTAAATATTGCGTCTTTATATTTTTTAGCCAAAAATTCCCATTGTACTATGAACAAGTTGGCAATATGAAGTAATATTTTCCCAGTTCCAGACAGTTCGGTTACCCTTGTTAAAGTTTCAACAAAGATAGTTCTTATCCTTAATATTTTAGCGATTAAAAAAGCAGGAATCGCTATTTCAGATCCTGTAGATAAAATAAGGTCTGGTCTTTCCTTTATAAGTATTATGAACTCATTGAATGATAAATAAATCATTGCATAAATTATAAACAGAAATTTGAGTGGTTTGCTTTGATCTACCCTTTTTATTAGAAAGTTCTTAACATAATATATTTTTTTAATCCTAGGGATATCTAAAGTGAAAGCTTCATCGTGAGTTATTAAAATTATGTCATCATGAACTTCAGATGCAGAAATTAGCTTCAAACCCTCAATTAAATGTCCACCTGGTGAACATACTAAACATATTTTCATAACAATCGTTCTAAAATATTTTCTAGTCTTTTTGTTTGCATTTCCCAATTGTAATTCAATTTAACGATCCTTCTTCCATTTTTTCCCAATTTTCTTGCTAAATTATGATTTTCATAGAGTAATTTAATCATATTTGCATAATCATTTTCATCAGAAACATATAAAATATCTTCTAAGAATTGGTTTGTCAATGAATCAAGTTTTGTGGATATCACAGGTTTTTCACATGCCATATACTCAAATAACTTAATAGGTAGTGCGTTATGAGCAATACCATCTAAATGAAAAGGTATAATTCCTACATCCATTGCCGATATATATTTAGGAACTTGTGAATAAGGAATCATCCCAGCAAATATCACCCGATCAGACACCCCACATTTAACGGCTAGTTCCTTTGTTTCTTTAAACCTACCTTCTCTTCCCACAATTAATAATTTGATTTCTGGATCCAAAAATTTAATCGCTTTAAAAACAGGTTTAAAATCTACCCATTCTCTTAACACCCCAACATATCCTATTATAAACCCATCTAACCCTAATTCTTTTTTAAAATTTTTGTAATATGAAAATTCTTGGGTGTCAACCCCATTTGGTATTATATTAACCTTTTGTTTTTGTATGTGATTGTTATTCCTGAGCTCTGGTGTTGTCAAAGTCACAGCTTCAGAAATTCTAATGCATTTTTTTAGGTAATAATCACCCATAAGTCCACCAATTGGCCTTAAAAATCTAGGTATCTGTGGTGATTTTCGTATCATCCCCGGTAAATCATCAGCAAGATCAAATACTGTTTTGAAATATTTTGACATTCTATATCCTGTAATTAAACTATTATAATTGAAGTGAACATCAAAATCTTCTTTTGAAAGTTCTTTTATCTTCTTTGTAAACAAGAGTTCTTGTAAGAAAGGCATGACCTTTCTATCAGTCAAATAGTGATAATCAATTTTATAAAATATATCATCAAAACCAGATGAATAAAGTTCCAGATCACCTTGTTCTCCCTTCCACCAATCATTTACACTAAGAACAGAGACATCGTGATTTTTGGATAAATACTTCACAAATTGATGGGGCCTGTTATGTTGAGATTTCTTCAAATCAACTACTGATGTTATAATAATTTTCATTACCGTAACCTTACTGATTTCTGATTGTTATTTTATTGGGATATGGTACTGTTTAATAAATACCCTTTTTCCACGTAATATCTTTTTACGGGGAGCATTTCAAATTCATAATCATGATAAACAACTGATTCTGGGACATACAATATCTTCAGACCTTTAGCATTAATCCTCCAGGAAAGTTCAGAATCCTCCATGTAGAGGAAAATGTTTTCATCAAAACATCCCAATTCCAGGAAATTCTTCCGCGAAATAGCAAAACATGCCCCTGATAATCCATTAACAAACATTGAATCGTTCCAAGCATCTGGTTTTTCTCCCACACCCCTAGTGAAAGCCATTCCAGTGAAGTGCTGTTTATTGCCACAGGTATTAATCTTTTCTCCATTATAAACCAGGATCTTGGGAATTGTTATAATATTTGGATTTTCAGCAAGAGGTTTAAGGAGATTATCAATAGAATCATGTTTTAACTTAGTGTCTGGATTTAATATAACCAAAAAATCATGGGTGGAATATTCAACCCCTAAATTAATCGCAGATCCATATCCTGTATTCTCAGGATTTTTTATTAATTTGACATCCGAAAATGCTCTTCTATGAACCCTGGAGTGCTATCTGTTGATACATTATCAACCACAATTATTTCTAGGGATTTGTCATTGTAGATCGTTTTTAGGCATTCTTCTATGTGATGCCTGTGATTATGGTTTACTATGATCACTGATACTGAGGTGCTCATTAAAAATATCCTTCCTTGAAATCAATCTTGCCTTACTATCAAATTGGTATTAGTTCTTAATTATATATCTTTTGTGGAGTTATTTAAGAATAATTTTTTCAATAACCTATTAAAATAATTTATATCTTTTCAGAAGGTTTAATGGGCGATAAATGTAATATATGAAAAAAAGGGATGGTGGTAGGTCTAGATTGTTCAATTCATAGAAAGATGGATTAAAAATCCCACTAAAAACATCTTTTATCCCATCAATTTTTTTCTCCCTTAACCTATAACTTATTTGCATATCCTCTATTAAACTATTTTCCAATTTATCCGAAAATAATCTGTTAACGAACCTATCTGATACCTTTATCACTTCAGTATCATAAAACTTTGATATGATAGGTCCCAGTTTTAAATTAAGAAGTAACTGACATAGATATAGATTGATAAATAAAATTTTTTGAATAGAGAGTTGTTGGGATATTTTTAAAACTTGCGACCAATCGATCTTCTGGTTATTTATTAGAGTTGAAATATCCGCCAGCCATGCTAATCGACTCCACTGATGGCTCGCATTGTGTATTGAAAGTATCAAAATAAGATTTTCCGGAGAGATTTTTGGAATCGGGACCCCTCCAATATCCAATGAAGCAAGATTGTCTAAAAAGATTTCCTCAGCATTTGAAGGTAAATTTAGAAAAACTCCGGAAAATTTCCAGTGTACTTCAAGGGAAATTCCTTTACTTTCATGGAGGAACTTTAATTCACGTTGAGAATTCAGATAATTTCGTTCCTGAGCTGCATCCAGATCAAATTCAGGCCTATAACCCTTAGAAATCAATATTTCCTTAACATGAGGAACATCATCTTTTTTCACCAAAAGATCAAGATCACCGAACTGGCGCATTGAAATGTTATCATAAGCTTGTAGGGCTAAGATAGGGCCTTTATATGGGACTGATTCAATATTGTGATTATTTAAAGTTTTTATAACTTCAATGAGTTCTTGCATGAAAAATAAATTCTTTTTAGCGTTGTTGTTTAAAAATCCTTTTAAAATACCCATAAATTCAGATGGAATTTCATCTGGACAGATACGATTGAGTTGCCAGTAGAGTAATGACTGTAAACCATGCATCAAAGCAATATTAAGAAGATAATCCCAATTTAAACTACATTGAACTAAGTTTTTTATTCTCTGTTCAGTAACATCGTCAATAACTGTGTGAGCACAACAAAGCAGTAATTCTTCTTCTGCCTTGAATTTAATAGTTGAATCCATTGAATCGCCAAATGTGATCAGTTTTCCTTAAAACATTTTTCATATATCTATTAATATAATAAATTACAAGTTAATGATTGTAATGGTTCAGGGAGAATAACATGCAAAAATCGTCAATTGTTCTAACTATTCTTTTATTAGGATTTTTCGTTGGAATAGTAAGTTCCTCGGGTTGTATTGATACTAATAAGACAGGTAATGTATGGGGTGAGAAAAAAATCTCAATAGATGCTATTAAAATATCAAATAACACCACAGGCAACTACAGTGAACAAAACGAGTCAAGATATTATGTCTATGGATATTTGGAAAATGACAATCCATATGAAGCTTTGAATGTTAAAATAAGAGTCACAGTATTTGGTTACAACGGAACTGAAATTGCTGTTAATGAGACCCCATATATAGATCCCAAAAGTATACCTGCTCAGGGAGAATCCTTCTTCTATGCCCGTTTTTCAGATCCTGACAAGAAGATTACCAAATATGAAGTTAAAATTATAAGTGCAAAGGCAGAATACTGAAACTCCCTATTAATTAACACCTTGAGCCCCACAAATATCCGAAAACCATCCTTTTTCCTTTTTCAATTCATCCCATGTTCCTGACTCCAAGATCGTCCCATTATCAACCAGATAAATGTAATCCGCGTTTTTAATGGTGGAAAGTCTGTGGGCGATCATCAAGATAGTTATATCACCATGAAGGTCGTCAATGGCCTTTATAATCTTTTTCTCATTATCTGAATCCAGATTACTGGTTGCTTCATCCATTATCAAAAGAGAAGGGTTCCTTAAAAGAGCCCGTGCCAGTGCCAGGCGTTGCCTCTCCCCACCAGATAAACGAACACCCCTATCACCAATAATAGTATCCAGACCTTCAGGTAGTCTGTAAACAAAGTCATATGCTGCGGCCAGTTTCAAAGCATGATTCAACTCCTCCTCATCAGCATCAGGACATGCCAGAAATAAATTAAAACGAATACTCTCATTGAAAAGAAAAGTTTCCTGGGCAACATAACCAATTTTACTCCTCCAGGAAGCAATGGATTTTTTTAAAACCGGTACTCCATCAAGAGATACTTCCCCTTCCTCTGGTCTGATAAGTCCCATAACCAGATCAGCCACTGTACTTTTACCTGCCCCCGATGGTCCGGCAATGGCTGTGGTTTTCCCTGCAGGTATCCTTAGATCCATATCTTTTATGGTGAAGTGGTCTTCACCCCTATATGAAAACTTAACCTTTTGAAAGCGGATTTCCTGTTTCAATTCTATTTTTTCATCTCCAGATCCTGCATCCTCACTATTTTCCAGACACTCATTCTCCAAATTCATCACATTCTCAAATGCAGGTAACATGTTGGTGAAGTACTGGTAGGCCCGTTGTATGGTGGAAAACTGGGGAATCATCCTTACAAATAGGTAAATCAGTAAAAAAAGACTGGCTGTGGGTAATTTCACCACTTCAATAAGGATAAACACCATAACTGCAAGAACCATCACGGTCCCCACATCAAATAACAGTTTCACATCCACATAACTCTTAATCGCATCCAAATAATTAAAGGCAACTTGGTCTGCCTGTACTCCGAATAATTTAATGTTTTCATTCTGCATTCCAAAACTTTTAATGGTTTTCATACCATCCAGGTGCTGCATAATAGAGTAGTAGAGATCCCGGGTGGTGGTGGTTATTTGCTCACCAACAAAACGTGATCTACTTGCTTTTCTCCTCAAAATAAGAAGAATTACAACTCCCACTGCAAATATCACCCCTGTGATGACACCTGCCAATTCAAGGGCAAAAACAATGTAAACCATTAAAATCATTATCCCTGATATGAAAGTTAAAAACTGACCAGTGCCTGTACTTATTCTGTCTATTTCATTGGTAAGAGCATGGGCAAAGTTAGATGATTTCATTCTAGAGAAAAATAACCAGTTAGAACTGGTGATGGCATTGTAAAGACGTTTTCTAAGGTGGGCTGCAAATTGATACTGTATTTCTGAGGTTTTAATGGACTGATATCTGGTTAAAACTGCGCCTATGCTTATCAACATCACATAAATTACCAGTACCATTACCAAGGTTGGTTGCAATCCAAAATATGTAAAAAAAGCAGATACTAATCCTGCGATCTGGCCCAGTGATCCCTGTCCCACATCCAGACCCACCAGTCCTAAAAGAGGCACTAACATTAAAAGACCCAGTGCTTCTGTGAAACTTAAAAAAACCATTAAAATTAAGGCTATTGTAACCTTTCTGGGCATTAACTGTGTTAAGTTTCGAGAGTACTGGCCAAGTAGGCTGTTTTTTAGATATTTCATGATCCACCATCAATATCCAGTATAGTTTTATAATCTTTCTCAGATTCCCCTAAAACCACATTTTCACCATATTCCAGCCAGGCATGGGCTTCAAAGACTCCGTCTTCATTTGAAACTCCTATTTTTATGAGAGTATGGTAACCATATTTGGAGAATAATATATATCCTGCCAGTGCCTGCACCAGGCAGGTTGCCCGGGGAACATACCTGGAAGCCATATGTATCATAAACCTGATTCTATTCATTGGAACTTTCATATCACTTCGAGAAAAGTAACTGGCAATTTTCTGGACTCTTTTTTGAACAAAAGAAAAAGGGAAAAGCCAGAGCATGAAACGAACTTCCATAACCCAGAATAGAGATTCAATAGCCACCATTTTATCCTGGGAAGATAATTTTATGAAACTTGAAATTATGGACATGTTTATCCTTCTAAAATAATGATCCTTAATTTTGTTATTGTAACTTATAATATATCAGAAGGCGATCCTAGAAGTAGATCATAGTCATCACCAGTACCTCTTTCTGTGCCGATATTCACAAACTTCTTTTGATAGCTACCTCCACCTTAGATAATACACATATTTGTCCAGTCTTTTGTGACTTTTTTCACATAGTTATATATTAAAAAGCAAATTTTATAAGTAATAATCACAAATTTTTAATAGTCAGAATATTTACCTTCAAAACTTATATTGATAGACGACTTTTTCCGTGTTTTTGTGAATATTGTCACGAGCTATAATGAAGTTTGTGACGTTATTCACACATTTATAGGTGGTTATAGGAATCTTTATATACATATATTCACATAAGAAAAAACAACGAATATTATGATCACGAGATTATATTGCTCACGACCACCAACGGGTGCAATATATGCTAAAAATATTATTTGAATTTGATGGGGGAATAAGAAATTAGGATGAAAAAACAATCATTAATGTTTATCATGGCTATCTTATTAGTCCTTACTCTTTGTGGTACTGTAGCCGCCGCAAATGACAAAGAGAAAAAAAAGGACGTGACTGAAGAAAACATCACAGAAAACGTAACCACAACTGGTGGTTGCGATCCTATAATCAATGGTACAGTAACCATTGAAGAATATGGTCGTACAAGAGCACTACCCAACGCCACAGTCACTGTAAGTTCAACCAGTGACCGGATTCTGGGCATGGCCACTACCGATGAAAACGGATATTATTCTATCAGCTTTTTCAGCGCTGATACTATTTTTAAAGTAACAGCCAGCTATATTGGGTGCGATTCTGTCACCAACAGTAGTGTATTTGTGACCTTAAACCTGACGGACAATACCGCATATGGCACTGCTGATTTCCTACTAACCCCTATCGAAGCAGAATATATTGGTTTGGGACGTTATAGTTCAGTTTATATGAAATATTATAATGATTATGGAGCTGCAGGAGTTATGAGAGTAAGAATTCCTGCAGATGGTGGTACAACCTATAATGCGTTTTGTATTGATATATACACCCCTATTTCCTCCGGTAACACTCTCTTAGTTAACGGTCCTCTGCCTGGAACTGCAGGAGATCTACCTGAAGGGGTGGATTGGGGTAAAGTAAACTACATACTCACCCACTATGTAAATAACTACCTTTCCAATAATGAAGCTGCAGCCATCCAGTGTGCCATCTGGTACTACACCTCAGCACCATACGGAGTTTACCCCGGAAACAACTCAGAACACCCTGGATATTACCAGTTCATGACTTACAGCCCCAGATACATCTCTGGTTTAAGAGCCCCCTATGATGGAGTTATGGAAGGCTGGTGGAATTATGATTATACTGTTTATAACAGGGCATGGCAGATCATAGATGATGCTGAATCCATCAACTATCCCTCTCAAATATCAATAGATCCTGAAACAGTCAGAGTACCCAACGGTGGAAGCACCACCCTAACCACCACTGTAACCGATCAGGAGGGTAACCCTATGAGTGGGGTTACTGTGAACTTCTCCACTACCAGTGGTTCATTCTCATCCAGTTCAAGTGTTACCACCACCACAGCCACAACCAACAGCAATGGACAGGCAACTGTAACCATATACGGCAGGTACAGTTACAACACCAGTGCCACCGTACTTACCTGGGTACAGCTACAGAAATACGGAACTTTACTATATGACGATTACTTAAACCCTAAACAGAACTTAGTTGTAGCTGACATGGTTCCCTACACCCTGCAGGCTATCAGTATTGTGAACTTTGATGTGACAGCCAATGTGGCCCTATCACAGAATTCCACCACACCGGTGAATGTGGGTGATACAGTAACCTATGTGGTAACTGCCACCAACAACGGACCCAACACTGCCACAGGAATACTCATAAGTGACATTGTTCCTGCAGAATTAAGCAATATTACCATCACCCCCTCCAATGGTGCTCAATACTATAACTCCAACACTGGAGTTTGGACCATAGCCTCACTGGCCAATGGAGCCAGCGCCACCTTAACCATAACCGGAACTGCCACCGCAGCCATGGCCGGATTAAACACCACCAACACTGCCACCAGAATTGCTCAAGACCAGTACAACAGTTTATCTAACACTACCAGTGCAGTGGTTTACACTAAACTATCAGATCCCATCATTACCCAGACTGTAAACAGTCAGGACACTGGGTCAGTAACTGTGAATGTGGGCGATAACGTTACTATCATTGTTAACGCTTACTGCAGCGGACCGGATGATGCAACTAACATCCAAATTGAAGATATAATCCCTGTAGGGCTTGAAAATGTTACTGTAATCCCCTCTGTGGGAATTTACGATTATAACACTGGTATCTGGACCATTGACTTCCTGGAAAAATTCACCAATGCCACTTTAACCATAGCTGGTCAGGCAGGAGCAGCCATGGCTGGAATCAACATAACCAACCATGCTGAAGAAATTTATCAGACTGAATACAACCCTACCCCTGGTAACAGTACCAGTATTCCAGTTTACACTAAACTGGCTGATGTTACACTCACCCAAACTGGAAGTTACCTGAGTGACGTGGTGACTTTCATAGTTACTGCAACAAACAACGGCCCAGACACAGCCACCAACATCAATATTGAGGATATTATTTCTGCAGGATTGACCGGAGTTACAGTTACACCTTCCGCTGGAACCAGTTATGCTGATGGTGTGTGGACTATTCCAAGTTTAGCTTATCTTGCAAGTGCAACACTGAATATAACTGGAACTGCTACACCACAAACTACTGTAACGAACACCGCAAACAAGACTACTCAGAGTGAATATGATCCTAATACGCCTGATATTTCAACTGTTAATGTGTACGTACCTTGTGTTAACATGTATGTGTTGCAGTATCCATGGTATTATGATACAAAAGCAGGGACTTACCAGACAAAATCTGCCTACCATAACACCATAGTTTACACCGTTGATGTGAGAAACATAGGACCCGATGATGCATCCGGAATAATAATCAAAGAAATTATAGGAACCGGATACGAGTTCCTCAGCTTCACCACTCAAGGTGTAGGAACCGCCACATACGATGAATTAACCAGAACAATAACCTGGATCATAGACTACATGCCCAAAAACGGAATGGCATGGCTACAAATATCCCTACTGGTAAATGGAACCGGCAACAACACACCCAACCTAGCTGTCAATGCAAGCCTATACCACGTCGACCAATACGACACACCAAACAACTACAAAAACAAAAATTACTCTATATACGTAGCACCCAACGCCGACATCCAAATAAACCAAACCCAACAAACATCCACCGAAGGAAACGACCAATATGTCACATACACCATAACCGCAACCAACAACGGACCAGACACCGCAACTGGAGTCCAAATAACCGACACACTACCAACCGGTTTAATATTTGACAGTTACACCACCACCCAAGGAAGCTACAGCAACGGAATATGGACCATCGGAACAATCACCAACGGAACCACAGCCACACTCACCATAAAAGCAAAAATTAACACAACCACAGGAACCATCAAAAACACCGCCACCAAAACAGGCGAAACAGAAAATGACTGGAACTACGACAACAACGCACAAACAACCATTCTTGATCTGTCAGGAAATTACACTCCAACCGTTAATATGTATGTGTTGCAGTATCCATGGTATTATGATACAAAAGCAGGGACTTACCAGACAAAATCTGCCTACCATAACACCATAGTTTACACCGTTGATGTGAGAAACATAGGACCCGATGATGCATCCGGAATAATAATCAAAGAAATTATAGGAACCGGATACGAGTTCCTCAGCTTCACCACTCAAGGTGTAGGAACCGCCACATACGATGAATTAACCAGAACAATAACCTGGATCATAGACTACATGCCCAAAAACGGAATGGCATGGCTACAAATATCCCTACTGGTAAATGGAACCGGCAACAACACACCCAACCTAGCTGTCAATGCAAGCCTATACCACGTCGACCAATACGACACACCAAACAACTACAAAAACAAAAATTACTCTATATACGTAGCACCCAACGCCGACATCCAAATAAACCAAACCCAACAAACATCCACCGAAGGAAACGACCAATATGTCACATACACCATAACCGCAACCAACAACGGACCAGACACCGCAACTGGAGTCCAAATAACCGACACACTACCAACCGGTTTAATATTTGACAGTTACACCACCACCCAAGGAAGCTACAGCAACGGAATATGGACCATCGGAACAATCACCAACGGAACCACAGCCACACTCACCATAAAAGCAAAAATTAACACAACCACAGGAACCATCAAAAACACCGCCACCAAAACAGGCGAAACAGAAAATGACTGGAACTACGACAACAACGCACAAACAACCATCTTAACGCTGAGAAATAGAAATGATATTTAAAGAGATATCCTTAATTTTTTATAAACTTTTTTATATACTCAAGTTAAATTAGAAGAATAAAGAAAATTTGTTCCAATAACTATTAAGATAAATAATGTTGTGATACAATGGGAAAAAAATCAACTTATCAAAAACCCAAACTCAAATTACATGGAACCATAGAAACACTTACTAAAGGGACCGGACCTGGCCAAGGAGAAGGAGATAATTTCGCCCCATCAATCCCACCATAAATATATTTATAAACTGTTTTACGGGATCTTGGAGATGTAGATTGAAAATTATAGCTTTCTCCTCATTTAAATTTTTATTCTGATGAAAATGGCGAAATTTTATTATCATATACATGGATTAAATGTTAAATCTTCATTATATTTCCCTGAATTAATATCTGGAAATCCAAATTCAGATGTTAATATCTACTTGGGTAGATCTGATTTTTTCAATAATTTACTACCAGATGAAAACAAAACAGGTTTTAGTAAAATAATTTTTTCATCAAAGGATATAGTATATCTATGGGATAACCAACCTATTTTTAGAGTTAAATCAGGAAAAAAAATTATCATCAATCCAGAAATAAGTACAAAAACTATGTTTAATAGGTACCTTATCTTAGGTCAGGGTATGGGAACATTGCTCATGCAAAGGGGAATGTTAGTACTACATGCTAGTGCCGTGAATATTGATGGGGGTGCTGTTGCTTTTATTGGATGTTGTGGGGATGGCAAATCAACTATCGCAACTACAATGAACAAGATAGGTTATTCATTTGTCACTGATGATATTTTGACTGTTAAATTTGATGAAATAAATAAACCATCTGTTTTCCCAAGTTTTCCAAAAGCTAAATTGGATGAGAATACAATAATATACATGAAGGATAAACCTGATTCATTTCAAAAAATACATCCTGAAACAAAAAAATACTCATACAACATAATAGACAATTTTTCGCTAAATTCTTTACCACTTAAAAATATTTATATACTTGAAAATAGCAATAAAAACGACATTATAAGCCTAAAAGCTGAAGACGCCTTAATAGAATTAATAAAGAATTCGTACGCTAATAATTTATTTAGTGATACTGAAAGGGAAAAAAACCTTTTTCAATGTGCAAATCTAGTTAAAAAAGTTCCTGTAAAACGTTTAAAAATACTCAAGTCATTGAATAAACTAGAAAATCTAATAAAAATTGTTGAAAAAGATGTTAACTCTAAAAATAAATACAAACCTTAACACAGACTATTTATTAGTATCTACAATTTTAAAATTTTAAACAAAATCATTATTTTATTATATCGTTTCCATTAAACCACCAAAAGAATAACGAAACTCCCCATATACGACGTATCGACTCATAACTTGCAATTCCCTTACTATATTCTTGATAAATACTGTTAAGGCTGTCAAGATCTATGTACTCTTTGAGTTCTTTGTTATTTAAGATTTTTTCCTCTAAAAAACTTTTTTCGAATAACATTAGATTTTTTTCTAAAACTGGACTTAAAATTGCTTTATCCGCACGCCATTGAATTTCTTTAGGTAATATACCACTCATTGCAATTCGTAATATGTACCTACTCCAACCAAATTTAAATTTCATTTCAGTGGGTATGGCATAACAAAATTCAATGAGTCTTTTATCTAAAAAAGGATATCGGGGCTCAATAGAAAAAGCTGAGATAGTTTTATCTAACATCCTTAAAGGAGAAAGATTCTCCGTGGTAAGGAGGTAATAATGATATTTTTTAGCAGTATCTGCTTCAGAAATAGGGTCTAAATAAAAATCTTCCCAAAGTTTTTTAGCATTTAACTGCCTTGCCATGTCTTTATTAAGAATAAATGTTTTTGATTTTTTTTCAGATAGAAATAGCATATTTTTGAGATTTTTTGGAATCAATGGAAAGATAACATTCCATAAGAATAGTTTATTAAACCCCAAATCAACCCGATTGGAATAACCATTAATCTCATTAATAAGTTTTTTCCACTTAAATGATGCAGCAAGATCCCGAAGATAATTAGTTCCATATGAAATTACTGCATCTCCACCAGAACCACTTAATACAATACGAATATCTTTTCGTTGCATTTTTTTATACAACTTCCATAAAATTGTCATGAATGGTGTAATGAATGGCTGTTCTTGGTACCATAAAATTGTTCTCATTTGTTCAAATGGACTAATATTATCACCAACTATAAAGTGTGGTTCAATTCCATCCATATCGGTAACCTTTTTAATATAATAACGTTCATCACATTGAGTAAACTCATCAAAAACATATGAAAATGTGTTGATGGAATCAAAACTTGTATTTTTTTTCTTGTTCATAATTTCTTTTGCCATGCATACAATTGAAGATGAGTCTAATCCACCACTCAATTGGAATCCAATAGGATATGCGCTTCTTAAACGACAGTTTATTGATGTTGAAAAAATACTACGAAAAGTTTTAATGTAATCTTCTTCTGAATCCATTACTAACTGAGCGTTCGGATTTAGTTCCCAATATTTGATTATTTCATTATGATTGTAGTCAATGGAAAAAGAATTAGCTGGACTAAAACTATAAATATCTTCATAAAATGTTAATTCATTATCATAAACATCCATCAAGTAAAACAATAATGCTTTTTGATTCAATTTGTGTGGAATTTCAGATAGGTCAAAGAATGGTTTTATTTCTGTAGAAAAGAAAAAATAAGTTTTAGATAAAAAATAATACAACGGTTTCACACCAACATGATCTAGGGCACCAAATAATTTCTCACTATTTTTATCCCATATCACAAAAGCAAAATCCCCTAAAAGCTCTTCTGGGCACTTATCACCCCACTTCTCATAGGCTTTTAGAATAAAGTAACTATCTGAAACATGCTCCTTGTCTTCTATTCCTAACGTAGGTGCAAGTTCTTTCCGGTTATCGATCCTTGCATCTGCGGTTATAACCAATCCGGATTCCTTATCTTCAAAGGGAAGTTCTTCATGGAGGGATTCTGGTGTTGTGTGGAGCATCTGGTGGCCGAAAGCCACTGGTCCCTCACACCAGGTTCGGGATCCATCCGGTCCCCTATGAGCTATCTTTTCATTCATCTTCTTGATGTCTTCGGGGTCAACATCCCGCCCATCCCGTCTGAAAATACCTGTTATTCCACTCATAAAAGCCCAACAAAATCTTTAATTAATTAAAGAAAGAATTATTTTATCTCCAACACATTTTAAACCTTAAAATTATTATTTAATTCATTTAAAAATTAACCATCATCTTCAACATCGATCAACCCTTTCTCAGCAAGTTCATGCAACAATTCAAACAAATCCTGTTCACATTCCTCTTTTTCCACATCATATTCTGCTAAAATAGCATCTCTTACTTGGTTAATGGTTTTAGGTTCCTTTATCTCTTCCCAGATAAAAGCACCCACAGGGTTCAAACCATAATAAATCCCATCTTCCATTCCCAAGAGAACCATTTCATCATCCACTTTACAGTAAACATAATCTTTATTCACAGTTACCCTGGTAGAACCTAATAATTCCATTTTATATCTCCCACATTTAACTCCATAAAAATATTATATAAACCCCCGAAAATATCTAAGCAAATATTAAATAGTTCCATGGGTAATTCCATCACATTCTAACCACCAAGTATCCTCCCCATCCTAAATATAGTTTATGGGAGGTTTTATAGATGCTGATTTTTTATCAAATAATTCCTTTTTCATCAGATGATTCTCAAAAAAGTTTTAAAAAAGTAGTCTAAAAGAGGTAAAGCTATTGTAAATAGAAAAAACGTTTAAAAAAAACATAAAATATTAAAAATAAAAAAATGATGGGAGGTAAAAAACCAATTTTATTCCCTTTTAGATATCACTGTTCCACCCATTAACATCAGCATTCCTGAGGCAAGAGAGGCTAATGGTACACTTGGGTCCTCTGTTGTGTCTGTGTTTCCGGTTGGAGTGTTAGTTTCAGTGCCTGATGTTTCAGTGGTTTCAGTTGTGGTTTCAGTTGTTCCTGCACTACCAGTTTCCGTCACTGTATCTCCTTCTAGAGTGGATGTTGATTCTGTTAAAAATTCTTCTTCTGGACTTCCACTGGCCATGGCTTCAGGTGAACTATCAAAGGTTTCCACAGTTCCAGAAACATCATATTCATAGTAAACCCCATTTAACATACAGTTAATCAGGGTTAACTGACCATTGTTGTTAATGGTGAATGCATTTTCATCCCGGGTCCAGATAGCCATGTTCTCCAGAACCACACTCACACCAGAAGGAACAATGATAACTCCGTCGATGGTGTCATAGCCAATATTGGTGTCTGTGGGGTAACTGGTCACACCAGAAATAGTTAAATCTTTAGTTACATAAATCTGTTCAAGGTAGTTCACGGGTTGAAGCTGAATATGGTGACCACTTAAAGTGTCCTCATCATCAATGGCATCCTGTATTGCTGTGGTACTATTAAATGTCTCACCAGTTTCTACCACTAATGGAGTTGTGTTTACATCATCCACCACTGCCCTGGCAGAAACTGCTCCGCTGAAGGCAAACACAAGTAGGAAAGCGAACATGCAAAAGGCAAGTTTCAACTGCACGTTTTTACTCATTTTCATTCTTTCCACCTTCTATAAATTACACATATTCTCTATTACTTACCCTGTCTTCACAAGTGGTTATAATTTAATGACAATTTAGTGACAATAGTCACAAAACTGTGTGAGAATCCGCACAAAAAAATGAATTTTCGCACCATAAAAAGCTAAATCATTTACTATCCTTTTAAAAAAATTTAGAAAATAAAATAAAGGCAAATTAGGAAATATACAAAAAATTTAAACTTTTTAATCAGGATTTACCATGGATTTTTCCTGAAAAATGTTCACATTGTGGAACAAAAAATGTTGTAAGAAAGCCATATTGTTATTAAAAAAAAGGGTTTTTTTGAAGGAAAATTATTAATAATTTATCGGTTGCTAAAAATCCCTAATCCCCACGTTCCAAATCATCTTCAATCATCTTCACCAGTTCCTGTATTTTCCCAAAGGAATGGGTTATTTCCAGCTGTTTCACAGTTACATTGTTCACCAGCTGGGCACAATGGATTAAATTCTCCTTTTGAGTGGTGTGCTGGAAAATCCTGTTGGCCACTGAATGCCTGATAAGATCCATCAAATTCTCCTGTGACTTTAAAGTAGATATCCCCATTGTATCACCCTTTTCAATAACATATATTCTCTCACATATCAATGGCTCCGGGGAAAAACCATGGGATGCATCACAGAATATCTTCCCTACGATGGTCCTTATGGGGGTTAAAATATCCGTGTTATCCTTAACCAGGTTATAAGAATCTTCATTTAAACGTACATGAGGGTAACCCGGATAGACCACTGGCTTACCTTCTTTATTGAATTTTATGGCCAGTATATCATCAGTCACCAGTGGGTAACCATCCTTATACAGATTAATAGCTGTGGTGGATTTGCCATTACCCCGGTAACCTAAAAAGGCAACTGCAACACCATTGACATTGACTGAACTACCATGCAAGACCAGGAATCCACGCTGATGCAGTAAGAGTGCCATCACAGGGCCCAGGAGAAAAGGTATTATGTTAACTTCATCTGAACCATCCAGATCAGCAATTGGTTCCACACATACCAGTTCACCTTTACTGATCTTAACTTTTCCAATATCCTCCCACCAGAGGTAAACCTCTCCATCAGTTACCCTGTAGTTGGGGCCTTCCACTTCTCCAGTTAATGGAAGGTTTACTGTTCCTAGAATGATCTTTACATCAGGATTACCTAAACCCGCCATCATGCCGGGAAGTTCTATTTCTGATAGAATTTCAAGTCCAAATGCTTTATAATAATACATCAAATTTACTCCGTAAGATTACTATATATGGATATTTAGTTGTTTTTTCATAAGTATTTTCCATTATCTGGTCTTAAACCTTATTCATCCCTGAAGATAATCTATTAAATCATTATTAAGTATTTATACATCCTCATCCCAATACAGTCTATGAAACTTTCATATCAGAAAGACCTTTTACTGGTTATTATTATCAGTCTAACAGTACTTACCATGAGCTGGCTTAGATTAATAACTAGTGATCTTTTAACTTTCATACAGTACGTTTCAATCTTATTGTTACCAGGTTATGCCCTCATGACTGCCATCTGGCCCACTGATGAGAAAATTGGCTGGTCAATGCGTGCAGGAGTGGGTTTTGTCCTGGGACTGTTTTTCGTTTTATTTTTACCATTGATCTTCAACTCTTTTAACATTGGATACCTCAGTGGAAACCTCACCAACATATTCCTATGTATGAGTGTGCTCCTATCTTTAATAGCTATGGCCCGCCGAACAGAACCATTTGAGGATGAACCTCCTGCAGAGGGAGTCCAACTCACTTTGGAAGAATCTATTCAAAGAGCAGCAGATATGAGGCATAGAGTTGTAGAAGAACATGAAGACGAGTATGATGAGGAATATTCTGAAGAAGAATATCCTGGAGAGTCTGAATACTACGACGAAGATTATGAAGATGAAGATTATGAAGATGAAGATTATGAAGATGAAGATTATGAAGATGAAGAAGTCTCTGACGAGCCAATAGAAAGATATGACGAAACCCCTTATGATGAAGAATCGTCTGAAGATGAAGAAGAAATTGAAGAATCTGAAGAAGAATATGAAGATTTAAAGGGAGAAAAACCCCTCCAATATAAACGGATGCAGGAAAGGGGTTACCTTGACGAAGACCCCCATGAGGATGAAAGACATGAAAGTGTGCCTTTCCGGGTGGAGGAACCCATTAAAACAGAGCTATCCCCAACAGAATATGAAGAAGAAATAGACAGACCATTTTGGATGGAAGAAAACGTCCAAAAAAAGCCTGGTTTTAAAAATTGGGACCAACTCATTATCATCTTTTCATGTGGCATATCTTTATTCTTCCTCTATTTCAATCCCCTCAATAACACCATCAGTACCACTATTTTCTTCATTATTCTCCTATTCACACTTGGTTATGAAGGGTTAACCATCATCTTCCCTGATAAATCCAGGGTCACTTCAAATAAAATCATTCCAGCCAGTGTAATTACTGCCATCATTCTTTTTACCATCTCATTCCTGGCATGGAGCAGTGGTTTCCTTCCAGATGTACCTAAATACTTGACACAAATATTGTTTGTTGCAACCATCATCATACTAGCCGGGGCATTTATACGTAAATTACGCAAGAGGGATGCAATTGAAGAATATGAAGAAGAAATTTCAGCTGAACCCATTCCATCTGAAGAAATCCAAACAGAAGAACCAGGAAAAGAAGAAGTTCATGATGCTGCTGAAAGGCCTCCTTTAAAATCTGATGAAAAAACTGATGAAAAATCAGCAGAAAAATCAGCCCCTGCAAAAAAAACTGTGGAAATTGTTGATGATAAAAAAGTGCATAAAGAACCCCCTACTTATAAACCCCGTAACTATTACACAGATATTATCCTAATAGTGGCTTTAACCCTGTTTACTGCTGCTTTTGTACTCATACCCCCACTTAACAAGACCTTCATCAGGACTATCCTTGGAATTTTACTGGTACTGTTCATCCCTGGTTATTCACTTATTGCTGCCCTCTTCCCTAAATGGGGAGACCTGGATGGTATTGAAAGAACAGCACTAAGTTTTGGTTTAAGCATTGCAGTAACCCCTCTAATTGGTTTAGGACTTAACTACACACCCTGGGGCATCCGACTGGATCCCATACTCATCAGCCTCACTATATTCACCATTGCCATGTGCATAATCGCCTATCTGCGAAGGAGCAGATTACATGAACAGGAGCGTTTCTTTGTACCAATTGCAGGATTTATCCGCAAAGCCAAAGGATCCTTCAAGAGTGAATCAAAAACTGAGAAAATACTTTCAGTTATTCTCATCCTCAGCATAGTTCTGGCTATTTCCACCACAGCATACATTATTGTTAAACCCAAAGAGGGTGAAAAATTCACTGAATTCTACATCCTGGGACCCAATGGTACAGCCAGTGATTACCCCACTAACCTCACCGCTGGACAGAATGGTAGTGTGATTATTGGGGTGGTGAACCATGAATACGCCACCAAGGATTATCAAGTAGTGGTTACAGTTAATAACAGGACGCTAAAAAATGAAACAATAACCCTGAATAACAGTCAGAAGGTGGAAATACCCTTTAATTTCACTACTGGAACAGCAGGCGAAAAGAAAATGGAGTTCTCACTCTATAAATTACCTGATCAGGACACTGTGTATAGATCCTTGCACTTGTGGCTGAATATAACCGGATGATTTAGCATAATTCAACGAATAGTTTAAATTAACCACAATCTTAATGAACAAAGATATAATTTAGATGATTTAACTAAAAACGCCATTATTTACTCAAGATCATTATTTCAGAAAAGTTTATTTATTAGTAAAAAAATAAATTTTATATTAATGTTAGTATTTGTTCTCATGTTGAAAGATAGACAGAATAATTGTTAGACAGAACAAATATTGCTAAAAAAAGGAAAATATTATATATTATGAAAAAAAGAAGGTATATCCATGATATCAACTGTAACCACGACCACAACTACAACCACTACCACTGCAGCCACATCCGCAACTTCGGCTACAGCTGCTGCCACTACAGCAGTAACTTCGGCGGATATTTTAGGCTACAGTTTAATTGCTGTGGTTGCTCTCATAGCTTTTCTGGCATTGAAGGAAATCTTAAGTTCTGAAGCCAGCAAAAATAGTAAAATTAACACCTTTATCAACAGCTCTAATGTAGCTATATTACCATTACTGTTTGTTTTTGGCGCAGTAGTTGCCTATAAAGTTGTTACTGTGATCTAGGGGTGGTTTAAATGAGAAAAGATTTAGGATTATTGGCTGTCCTGGCAGTAGTCATAGTGGTTGTGGCTGTATCAGGATGCTCTGACAATGGTACAAACGATTCTAACACTAATGTTAATGCTATAAACGAAAAAAGCACTAAAGTTGCCATCTATAACAATGGTACCACCTGGGCCCATGCAGAACTGGTGGCCAATGCCACTCATAAAAATGGAACTAACATGACTATCTGGGCAGATACCTTTATAGAGCCCAATGGAAACCTGACTATTGATTTATCAGAAATACTGGGATACGGTAACGAACCTTTACCTGCAGGAACCACCATACGTGTGCAATCCTGGAAAGGTCTTTTCAACGAGACTAATGGTGTTGGTGATGAAGGAACCCTTAACATAAGCTTCCAGGGTTGGTCCAATAACCGATACCCCAATGCTACTGACCAGTTTACCCCAGTAACTTTCAACCCATTAACCATCAACACACTACCCGCTAATGTCACTGAAAGCATCGCATATATAGCAACAACACCAGAAGAACTAGCTAACATACACTCAATTGACACATCCGATGAGGAACCCCTCTATGAGGAAGAATTAATTGTTGTAAATGCTGATGGAAGCGTTACCATCACCATTACTCAAGTTCCTGAACTGTGTCAGGCAATTTCAAGTATTGTATAAAAACAATACAAAACCCTCTTTTTTTATTTTATTTTGAACTATTTTTGAACCTCTAAAAAGATTTATCTATCCTTGAAATAATCTGATTAACATGAATAAGAAAATCCTGATCCTAGTGATAGTTTTAGTTGCAATTGCAGGTTTAGCCGTACTGGAAGTCACCACCGGCTTTTTTAGTGCAATGGCCTTTGATCAGATCACCTACAACTACTCATCTAAAGTATGGATACCACCCACAAATCCTGAAGATCCCAATTCTGCATCAATGGGGGGATACTATAAGATCAATGGAAAAGGACGAGACTTTAACCTCTTCTTAAAACTCAGTGGTGCTGAAAAATCTGAAAGTCCTCTGGATTACACCGAAGATGGACTCAGAGGTACTGGAAGAATTGATGAGATTAAAGTAACCCCCGGAACCATCTATGCCCTCCTCACCAAAGATATTAAGGGGGCTATGTTCAACACAACTTTCAAGGGAAATATGAACCTATCCTGCGCTGCATGGACTGGTAAAACCAACTTCCAGAATGATGGGAAGACTTTTGGAGGCAATTTCACCATTGACGGAGTTATGACTGATTGGGAAGGTACTTACACATTAAAACATGAGGGTTTCCGTATTTTAGGAACAAGTGATTTCATATATTACCCGAACAACCAGACATCCCAATCAAAAAGAGTTCATAAAACATATTATCTTTAATAACTTACTTTTTTTTTAAATCCAATATGATTTAAATTCTCAGATATTCAACCATGATAAAAAATAAATTTTACATTAAATCAATTCAATTTTCATAAATAAAGGTTAAAATTCATTTTTAGAATGAAAAAATAAATTATTGAATACCATTAATCAAATACTTTATAATTTATATTGATACTACTTTAATGAAGGCCGAAATAGGCCAGATTAATAAATGGCATCACTAAAAACAGCATACTGTTTGATAATCCGTGGGCCAGGGTGATTCCCATAATGGATTTGGTTTTAATTAAGCAGTACCCATAGAACATTGCCACACAGAATACAAATACCAGGTCAGCAAAGTATATCCAACCAATGTGCATGGTGGTAAACACTAAAGAAGTGTATAGAAGTCCCCATGCCGGACCTATCAGTTTCATGGTATTGTTTTGTAGGATTCCACGGAATAACAATTCTTCAGCCAGTCCTGTGGATAGTAAGAGTATTATAAAACCTCCAATAAGCAGGGCTGGAGTAAACTGGGCGATTAAAGGGTCCGGTCTTAGGATGAAAAATTCAATGAT
This sequence comes from Methanobacterium petrolearium, assembly GCF_017873625.1. Taxonomy (NCBI): domain Archaea; kingdom Methanobacteriati; phylum Methanobacteriota; class Methanobacteria; order Methanobacteriales; family Methanobacteriaceae; genus Methanobacterium; species Methanobacterium petrolearium. Next base: position 195,541 of record NZ_JAGGKL010000003.1, read on the forward strand.
CCCGGTGAAAAACCCGGTTAATGTAATGAGAAGCTGGATCTTATAATCCCCAAAAACCAGTCCCACATCCTTCAGTGATAGGTTCTGACTACGCATAAGGGCTATAGACGCTGCGAAAAGGGGAATGGCAACTATGGGGAACCAGTATAATGGTTTTATTTGCATCATAGGAATGGAAAGTCCTACAATGCGTATAATTGGGATGGGCATCATACTGCGAAGCAGGTTAGAGAAATCCTTTGACTCCACCATGGCTGCGTTAACTAAGAGAATAAACAAGATGATGGTATGGGCAGACAGTCCCCATATCTTGTTAACATAGGTGGTTAAAAGTTCTGCAACAATCAGGGCCAGAAGGTAGAAAATCAGGGTTAAAATATGTTCTCGAGTTAATCCAATTTCAAAACGTTTGCCATCTGCCTTCTCAACATCCTTCACGTTGTTTACTCCTCATCACTAGTTGGTCATTGCATTTTCAATGTAACATCGTATTCCGGAATAACTTAAATCTAGTAATAACCTTAACAAGACATAGGAAAGTTAATAAAAAGATTTTAGTGCTATTAACATATAACTGTAACTATTAATTTCATTGCCTAAATCATATTTAAATATTTTAACATGTAATAAAACATTGCTACTTGAAGGAGAAACATTAATGATAACCGCCATCATACCCGCCTACAACGAGGAGAAAACCATTGGAAGTGTAGTTCTCGGAACTTTTCAGCATACATCAAGGGTTATTGTTGTAGATGACGGCAGCAACGATCAAACTGGTGAAATCGCCAAGTTAGCGGGAGCTGAATTAATAGTTCATCCCACCAACCAAGGAAAGGGAGCAGCCTTAAAAACTGGATTCCAAGCAGCCCAGGATGCAGAGATCATTGTCACTCTGGATTCTGATGGCCAGCATGAAACCAGCCAGATACCCAAACTGGTAGAACCCATACTCAATGATGAGGCTGATGTGGTGAATGGAAGCCGTTACTTGAACCGTGACGATGATGAAACTCCTGCCTACCGGAGGGTGGGACAAAGTGTACTGGATGCTGCCACCAACATCAGTGGAGATCTGAAAATAACCGATAGTCAGAGTGGTTTCCGGGCATTTGCAGGTCATACCATACCAGTATTTGGTTTTCATAGCAGTGATTATACCATAGAAAGTGAAATGCTTATAGATGCAGCTAAAGCAGGTTTAAGGATTAAAGAAGTTGAAATAAATGCAGTTTATGGTGAGGAGAGTCATCATAAAGCCAATCCACTAAAACATGGTATTAGTGTTCTGGTGAGGATTATCAGGGATATGGAATATAACCGGCCATTATATTATTTTGGTATACCCGGACTAATCATGGTGTTAATCGGGATCGTGCTTAGCATAAGATTCTTCACAGAATACTTAAGTGGCTCTTCCATTACCCTCATACCCACAGCTTTGGCAGCTTTGTTAACCATTTTCGGTTCTTTCATGGCCTTCACAGGACTCATTCTCCATAGTATCTCTAGGATGATTGAAAGAACAAGATAGGAAAAATTTTATTTTATATTTTAAAATCTCAAAATAAATTAATCTCTATTTTTAAAATCTCAAAATAAATTAGTTTCTATTTTAAAATCTCAAAAACCTTTAATCTATTAAAAGATAACTCCCATTATTTTACATGTAAGAACTAATCACACTATTCTCCATCACCCTTCCTGTATTCATGTGAGAAGTGGGAATCATATAGTTTAGATGGGGTCACATGAGATGTACCAAGCACATCTCCCACAACAATAATGGCGGTCTTTTTGATACCTGCTTCTGCAACCTTATCTACGATATCATTCAAGGTTCCCCTAACTATTTTTTCATCTGCCCAGCTGGCCTTCTGCACCACTGCCACAGGTGTGTCTGGATCGTAGAAGGTTAAAAGTTCAGTTACCACCTTACCAATCATATGCACTCCCAGGAATATGCACATAGTGGCCTGGTGCTCTGCCAGACGATAAATCGCTTCACGATCAGGTTTAGGAGTTCTGCCAGATGGACGAGTTATGATAACTGTCTGAGAGACCTCTGGCAAAGTCAACTCGGATTCAAGAGCGGCTGCAGTTGCAAACAAAGAACTCACACCAGGGATAACTTTGTATGGGATGTTTTTCTCCCGCAAACGCTGCATTTGCTCGGCTATAGCCCCATAAATGGCAGGATCACCAGTATGTACCCTGGCAACCAGTTTCCCTTCCTGCACAGATTTCTCCATCACAGCCAGGATCTCATCCAGATTCATCTGGGCACTGTTATAGATCAAAGCATCTGATTTGGCATAACCAAGAACCTCAGGGTTCACCAGCGACCCTGCGTAGATAATCACATCTGCGCCTTCAATCACTCGAAATGCCTTTATAGTTAATAGTTCCGGGTCTCCAGGTCCTGCTCCAATGAAAACTACTTTACCTCTCATGGGTTATCACACCAGTTATTATAAAACTTCTTGTAGTAATAGGTTGTCTTGTTATAATGGGAATTTCTTCTCTTCCATCTCTATGGAACCATAGGGACATTCATTGATACATATCTCACAGTAGCCACAGCTGGCAGGGTCAATAACTGCCTGCTGGTTCTCATTTAGGGTCACAGTATTCAATCCTATCTGCACCTGGGGGCAGTGTTTGATGCATTCGTGTTGACATTCATCTGCCTCACAGGTCTCATGATCCACCACTGCAGATCGCGTTGCAAAACCCAGAGCCCTTTTAACTGCCTCCTTGGTCTGGTATCCTGCCAGGTGGAGTATGGTGTCTCCCACCACTGGATCCGTGGTCATGCTGGCATTGCAGGGATAGTTATGTAACTTGTTACCTGCCTCCAGTTCGGCTTCTTCTGCAGGAAAACCCTCAATATTCTCTGCTATGTAACGGGTACTGCCACAGGGAGCCGTCCTTATAACTTTAACCTTCTTTACCAGGCCATCAGACTCTATTTCCAGTAATGGTTTCCCGAACTGGCTGGCAAATTGGTCTATGAACTGGTCACCCACTGGTTCCAGTGAACAGAATGGTTTGGGAAATACTATCTTAACATCAGGGGCAGATTCTTCAATTTCCATCTGCAAACCTGGTGGAACCTGTTTAGGGTCATGGATTGGTATTATAACAGATTTAGCACCGCTTTTTTGGGCGATTAAAGGTACCACCATGTTAATATCACCGTATAGGCCCACTGCCAGTATCAAGTCTGCCGGGGGTATGTGTTTAGGCAGGTGGCTGGAAAAGTCATCAATGAACTCTGGCAGGTCTTCAGGGAGTTCTTCTAAACCCACCATGCTACTGGCCAGTCCCATTTCTGCCAGACTGTTGACAATACGACTCCCATACTTCCCTGAACTTATTATGTAAAGTTTCATAGTACTCATCCCATCATAGTTTGTAACATAATTCAGTTAGAAAAATATTATAATACACCAATAATTAGTCCTTAATTTAAAGTCCTTAATAAATTCGTTGATATTGTCCTGATAGATAACTGTTTATAAACAGTCCCATAATGTTGGTCAGAAAGTGTACAATGTTGGTTAAAAAAAGAAATGTTGGTTAAAAAACAGCCCGACACATCAGTTTTTAAAAAAAATGAATTTTTAGTGGGGTTCTACTAACGTTTTACCCCTATTTTACTTTTTCAAGGCCCAGTAGCACCTTTTTGGTGAAATGATGGTTTCGTCTTTTTTAAGTTCTTTCATGATCTTGTCAACTTCTTTTTTATCCACACCAGATATCTGGCTGACTTTAGTGGCGTTTAAAGGTTCTTCAGAGTCTTGGAAAGCCTTAATTACTTTTTCTTTGTCATCCATTGGGATCACCTGTTTCTATTATTCTTCTATAATATTTTATTGTAGTAACTATTCTGTTAATTTGGAGTATGTGCTCCAAATTAGTGTGTTAGATTGGGTTTATAATGAAAATAGTAATGGGTACTCAATTTTATTGATCATTTAATGAATCTATATTTTCTAGCTATGCGACACATTACATTATCCTTTAGAACAATTCTTTGTGATTTATGCCTGCCAGTTTTGGCTATTGTTATTGGATCCGTGATCTTCCTTGCTTCACCTACTATTTTAGCACCTTTTATAATGGTTCCTTCCTCAGTATATGTACTCATTCAACCAATCCCAAACTTCCTTCTTGTTCTAATTCATTAAGAACTTGGCAAACAAATTCATAATCTAATTCAAGATCATCTGCAACTTCATAATCATAGCTTTCAGAATAATTTTTATAATAACCTAAAATTTCTTTTTTAGCGGTGTCGTAATCGATTTTGCGAATTTTGATCACCTTTATCGCCTTGAGTTTATCCCTGATAGCTTCTCTTATAAAATCAGAGAAATTGAGGTATATTCCAGCATCAATTAAATTTTGTATCTCTTCGTTTTCTCTTGGTGTGAGTTTAGTGCCTACTGCTTTTGGATTTTTTTAATTGATGATGGTGAAGTCAGGTTTTGGTCATATATAGTTAACAATATATAAACATTGACATTTATCTGACAGGATTAATTTTGATTTTGAATGGTAACTTTTCAACATTTCTAATCCTGACTTTGAATGGTAACTTTTCAACATTTCTAATCCTTCTTTAACATTCACATTACATCCCTCTTGAGTTAACTACAATCCCAGAAATTCACTACAACTCGAACCTTCCATTTTCAATATTGATGGCATTTAAGGGACATTCTTTGATGCATATTTCGCAGTATCCACAGGTTGCAGGGTCAATCACTACCTGACCATCCTCATCAAGAGTTATGGTATCCAGCCCGATCAGTACCTGGGGGCAGTTTTTGACACATTCCTCCTGGCACTTATTCAGGTTGCAGATTTCCGGATCCACCACTGCTGATTTTGTAGCAAAACCCAATGCCCTTTTAACTGCTTCTTTTATCTGGTAGCTAGCCAGGTGCATGCTGGTGTCACCCACTGATGGGTCGGTGTCGGTGCTGGCATTACATGGATAGTTGTGTAGTTTCTGGGTTGCCTGGATTTCTGCTTCTTCTTCTGGCATGCTCCACAGGCCCCTGGCAATGTAATTGGTGGAGCCACAGGGAGCACCTCTTAAAACTTCAACCTTTTTTATGAACTTATCTGATTTGATGTACAGGACTGGTTTGCCAAAATGGCTGGCAAATTCATCTATAGGTGCATCGCCCACCGCTTCCAGTGAACAGAAGGGTTTGGGGAATACTATTCTTATATCGGGAGCTGATTCCGTGATTTCCTGTTGCAGGCCTGGTGGCATCTGTTCAGGCCCATAGATGGGTATTATTGCAGATTTAGCACCAGTCCTACGAGTTACTTCCGGGACTATCATGTTTATGTCCCCGGAAAGACCCACTGCCAGAATCAGATCAGCTGGTGGTAAACTTTGGGGGATGTATTCCTGAAATTCATCAATAAAAAGAGGTAGATCTTGGGGGAATTCTTCCATTCCCACAATGTTACTGGCCATGCCATGTTCTGCAAGGTTATTTGTCACCCTGCTACCATATTTACCGGAGCTTAAAATGTAGATCCTCATTTTCTCCGCCCCCATCCAGATAATGGTACTTTTATGTAATTGCGGTTTATTTGGTTGCAGAAGATTTATTCAATCATGAAAGAGTCACTCTACAGAAGATTTATTCAATCATGAAAGAGTCACTCTACAATATATTTATTCAATCATGAAAGAGTCACTCTACGATATTTATTCAATTTTGAAGGAATCACTCCTGATAGAACCGCTTACTTTTAAATAAATATCTGTTTTACCCATTACTTATCTGTTTTCCTGCAACGGAAAATAACTGTTCCTCCATCTGTGTAGGGTTCTCCGGGGTCCACACATTGTAGGTAGGCATGATCTTCATCACCTTCCCTGGTTAATCCCAATGTTAATGGGATCCAGTTATGTTCCAGGATGGTGGTGTAATGTAGGATGGTGGATAGGGCATGAGTACACACAGCATCGGTTTTATCCAGAACTATCTTTGGATCATCGAAGACCATGCAGTCACCCTCGTTATATACGGGGCAGTGCCCTCTTATTTCATGGACAGTTATCTCCAGCATCTTTCATTCTCCACTTTAAACAAATTTTTAAAAAAAAGATAAACTAAAAAAAATAGTTTAGATGAGTTCTTCCCTGAGGTCAATGGTGTCCTTCAGGTCAGGTCCTGTGCTTATAATGGTCACTGGTACCTTGGTTGCATCTTCAATTTCTTCCACAAAGCGTTTAATTTCCCCGGAAAGATCTGAGTATTCAGTTACCCTCTCACAGGAGGGGTATAATCTGTCTACACAGGTTAGTGCTATCTGGGTGGCACCGTTTATCATACATGACTCCTTGGCCATTTCCATGTCGAAGAGTCCTATTCGTCTTTTTCTACCAGTAACGGTTCCGAATTCTTCAAGTCCCATTTTTTCAGCTTCTTCAGGTTGCATCTCAGATGGGAATGGTCCTTCACCTACACGGGTTATGTATGATTTGAAAACAACAATAACATCATCAATACGGGTGGGTCCCACACCCACATCAGCTGACATGCTGCTGGCAGTGGTGTCCTTACTGGTGACAAAGGGGTAAGTCCCATAGTAGAGTGATAATCCGAATCCCTGTGATCCTTCAATGAACACGTCTTTTCCCTCATCCAGGGCGGTGTTCACTTCCAGTGGTACGTCGGTGGTGAATCCTTCCATGGATTCCATGTCCTGAGCCTGTTTAACGGTTCGAAGGGCCCGGTCACGGTTAGCTGGTCCGCATCCGGTTCCGGTGCTCCCAATTTTTTTGTACAGATGGTCAGAGGCTTTGTCCTGTTGTTTGTGTTCTTCTTCGATTATGGCACAGCGGTAGTCAGCAAAGGTTCTTTGTTTAACATTGTATTTATTCAGGTAGTCCAGTTCGTAGTGGAAGACCTCGGGGTCCACCAGGACACCTGCACCTATGAGTAGTCTTGCTCCGGTGTGAACGAAACCTGATGGTATCATTCTCAGCCCGTACTTTTCTCCGTTGAACTCCACTGAGTGACCTGCGTTGGGTCCAACTCCTGCCCTGGCAATGATTTCCGGCTCATCGTGGTAGCACAGGTAAGTAATACACTTACCCTTACCTTCATCGCCCCAGCCTCCACCTACAAGTATGTTGCATGTCATGTGATCATTCCTCTTTGTGATTTTAACCTCTCTTATATTGGAGGTTGCTTGTTAAAAAGATTTTCCCAAACCTGTAAGAATAGATTATAATCCTCCAATCTAATTTTAACTGGATTTCCAACCGTTAATAATGATATTGCCCCCTTTTCGCTATTTGTTGTTAGATGGGATTTTGGTGTAAATTCTGCAAAAAGAGTGTTACAAACCAATTAGTATCAGGGATTACTCTACTGATATTAAAGGGATTACTCTACTGATATTAAAAATTACCTTACTTCTAGGAATTACTTTGGTGATGAGACTTTAATGATGAGGATTACTCCCCTGGTTTATGATCCTGTCAAATAGTTCTGGGGTGTATTCACGCTGCATGGATACTAAGATGTGCTGGTCCAGTGCCTCTTCTAATATTTCCACTGTCATCTTTTCTTCACCCCTACGGATGCGGATGGCCTGTGCTATCTGAGCTATGTCACGGGCATGGGCAAAGGTTGGTTTTAAACTTTCCCCACCATCCAGTTGTGGAATGTACACTCTTCGGAAACGTTCCAGGACTTCATTACCATAATCTTCTTTTAACACATCTAAATTACGTTTGAATACTTCAACGATCTCGTCAGAACTGGGAACTTCCAGGAACACATGTAAAGGTGCCCGGCGAAGGTGGGCCTCATCTATAATGGTGATTTCCAGGTTGGTGGATAATGCCGGGATGAAATGAGTGTGCACTATTACCGGTGCTCCCTTAACATAGATGACATCCTTCTTATTCTCCAGTGGAACGATCATCCTGTTTAAAATAACATTAGGATCTTCTTTTTGCCTTCCCAGATCATCCAGTAACAGCACTCCTCCGTTGGCTTTTATAATTGGTGATGTTTCAAAAACTCCCTTATTGGGGTTGTACAATGTTTCCATTTTCTCAGTGCTGAGTTCTGATCCAGTGAAGACAAATGGTGCAAATATCTTAACCCATCTAACATCTCCGGGTTGTTCTGGTCGTAACTTGTGGAAATCCGGGTCGAACATCTGTATTATGTTCCCACTGAATTCAACGTAGCGGGGCATGATTATTGGTGGTAGTAATTCCGACATTTTACTGGTGAGGAATGTTTTGCCTGTACCAGGTGGTCCGTAAATGAAGAAACCTTTACCCCCAATTGCAGCTTCAGTTAGAACCTTCTTAGGGTATTCCATACCTACCACGTCATGAAATGCTTTTTTGGTTATCTCCAGAGGTATTTTCATAGGGTATCTACCCTTCAACTGGACTTCCATGATTTTGAAGTATTCATCATAGGTTACTGGGGCGGTTCCTATGTATGGGTTTTCTTCGGTTAATTTAACTGCCTTCTGGTGGCCGTGTTTTTTAATGGTGTAATCCACACTGGCAAACAGGAATCCACCACCAGTTTGGGCTATCAAATCATCTTTTTCCATTGGTTTCAGGCATTGTTCAAGGAGATCCACATGCAAACCTGTTATTTCATGCATTTGCTGAACTGCAATGTTTCCATAAGTGTTTATGATCTTCAAAAGGAGATTCTGGATAAATGAACTGGACAGATCTATTTCATCCAATGTTTTGGGCTCTTCCAGGACCTGGAAAAGTTTTTGCATTTTATCGTCATGATAATATTCCATTTATACTTCCTCTGGAGGAGTTAATATTAAATTGACATTCCATATGTTATTATGTGAGTAGGGAATTTTTGGCAGTTATAACTTGACGTCACAGAAACAAAAGGATTTACTCCTACTTTGGTGACAATTTTCACAATAATGATTTTTTTTAAACCAACCCTAGGATATAATTACATTAACCATTCAAGTAAGGAAGTAAAAGTTACAAAGTCCAAAATAGAGGAAAATCAAGTGGTGAAAATCTCAATAGCTAATAAAATAGAAGAATTAAAAATCCAGATAAACTAGGAAAAAATTAGTATTTAAATTAATAAGAAGGAAATGATTTAAAAGAGAACTTTGGTTAAAAAAAAGGAATTGTGTGGGATTTAACCATTACATCCCTATTTATGGGCGTAATAAAAACGTGGTATGTGGCCATTTATCTGGTCTAACCTGGCAAATCCTACTCTTTCCAGTTGGACCACATCTTCAACTTTGACTTGTGAAATAGAGTGCTCGGCATATCCAGTGACCACTGTGGCATCTGGCATTACCACCTCAATCACTACAACTCCATTTAAGGGTACCCATTGCACGATCTTGGCTTTGGCTTTGCGGGCTTCATCTATTCCTTCACTGTGGTAATGTGCCTCTCCATCCTGGAATGTGATATTAACTGCATCCATAAGTCGCAACACTTTATTTGAACTGGAAGGTATGTCTTCCCGGTCAAGGTAAACTTGGCTATCAAATTCCAGTTCACGCATCCCCCTATCTGGATGGTCGGGGTGTAATGGTCGCTTAACAATTCCCAGTAAAGATCCAGGAACGTTTTTAACCTGCACCAGCCAAGGATTGGCTACCATGAAGTAACGGTTGGCCTTATCTTCCAGGAATCCGCGGTTAAGTCCGTAAATCTTCTTCCAACTTACTGTGGAGTCGGCTATTTTCACTCCGATCTCCATCATCAGCTTCCTGATGGCTTCGGCCTGTATACCTCTCTTGGCAATGGCACGTATGGTGCCCAGTCGGGGATCATCCCATCCACTGTATGTACCATCTTCTATACCCTGCTTTGCCTTGGATGTGGAAAGTAGAATATCCTCCATTTTCAATCGTCCGTAGTGTATGAATTGAGGTACTCCCCAGTCCATGTGGTTGTAGAGGTATTCCTGTTTTTCACTGTTGGCCAGGTGATCCTTACCCCTGAGTACGTGGGTCACACCACACAGGTGGTCATCCACTGCCACTGAGAAGTTCATCATGGGATAAACACGATACTTGGAACCTACACGTGGGTGTGTGTCTTCCACCACCCGCATAGCCACCCAGTCACGAATGGCAGGATTTTTATGCTGGATATCGGTTTTTACCCTGAGAACCATTTCTCCCTCACCAGTCTCAGGCATTTCTTCCCAGAGTTTTAAATTCTCCTCCACTGTTGCATCCCTGTGGGGGCATGATTTAGATGCGTCTTTCAGTTCCTTAAACACATCTCCTGGGCAGGTGCACATGTAAGCCCCTCCCCTGCGGATGAGTTCCTCGGCATGTTGATAGTAGATATCCATTCTGTCAGATTGGATGATCTCCTCATCCCATTCAACCTGCATCCACTTCAGGTCTTCGGGTATCATCTGGTAGGCTTCAGGATCCACCCGGCGTGGGTCTGTGTCTTCAACCCTTAAGATTAGCTTACCACCGTATCGTTTCCTGTATTCCTGATTTAAAATTGCTGCCCGTGCATGTCCTATATGGAGGGGACCTGATGGATTTGGTGCAAAACGCAGCACCACCTCACCATCTGCATCTGGCAGATCAGCGAGTCTGTTAACTTTTTCAGTTTTCTTCTTCTCCACATACCCACCCAGTTTATCAAGTTCCTGTTTCTGGACTTCTGGAGACATGTTGTTAATTTCTCCGACAATTTGGGAGGCTAATTTGGATACTTCTCCTGCCTGTTTCCGGTATTCAGGATGGTTGCCCATGATCATTCCCATCACTGCCCCTGGCTGAGCCTGACCTCCGTGGTTGGTTGCATTAATCAATGCCTGTTTTTTGATGAGTTTTTTGAGTTTATCCATGATAATCCCTTAACAAAAACACTCCATAAATGAATCAAAGATCTAAACAATATTTGACATCTAATTTATAATTTTCATCCCAGTATTATAACATCGGATTCTAATCCAATTTTCAATATCCAATCCTTAATATCCAATTCTAATTGATGCGCTCCAGTACAAAGTCTGCAAGTAACAAGAGAGCATCTTTAGCTGGACTGTCATCAAGGATGTCAAGGACTTTTTTGGCCTGGTTCACATCTTCCTGGGCCACATTCCATGCGTATTGTATGGAACCATATTTTTCCAGTATATCCACTGCTTCAGAAACGTTCTGGTCACCTTCTTCTTTCAGAATGGTTATGAGTCTTTCCTTGTCTGTTTCTTCTGCCTGGGAGAGTGCATGCACCACCAGGAGGGTCATCTTTCCCTCGACTATGTCACTGCCCACTGGTTTGCCCAGATCTTCTTCACTGCTGGCCACATCCAGGTAGTCATCCTGTATCTGGAATGCCATTCCAATAAGTCGCCCGTATTCTGCCAGAGCTTCAACCTGTTCTGGTGTTCCTCCACCTAATATGGCACCTGATTTGGTGGCAGCAGCAATGAGTGCAGCAGTTTTTTTGAAGATCATCATTAAATATTCACTTTCACTAACATCCAGGCGTTCTGCAAATCCCATGTCCAGTGCCTGACCTTCACATATCTCCACACAACTGTCCACTACAGTTTGCAAGGCAGGTAATATTTTTTCCGCAGCTACATCATCTTCTTCACTCTTCATCACTGTTTCAAAGGCCTTGGAGAAGAGTGTGTCTCCTGCTAATATTGCCATTGGCTCACCCCATAAAACATGGACTGATGGTTTTCCCCTTCTTTTATCATCCTGATCCATTATATCATCATGAATCAGGCTGAAGGTGTGGATTAATTCCACGGCAGCTCCAGTTTTAAGGGCACATTGAACATTACCCCCAACTGCTTCTGCACTTAAAACTGCCAGTGCTGGTCTGAGTTTCTTACCGCCTGCCTTAACCAAATGTTCAGATGCCTGGAGCAAGGCTTCTGGGTCCACTGTTTCCAGAGCCGTGGTTATTTCCTGGTCAATATCTGCAGAGTATCTTTTGAGGATCTCGGTTACTTCCAGTTTTGTTTCCATTAAATTCCTCCATTGAAAACCTGTGCCTGTCCATTTCTAAGTACATGAATGTCATTACCCATTTTATATCCCTCTTCCTCAGCTAATTCGGTGTATGCTGCCAGCATTTCCAGGTCACCGTGGGCAGGTATGATGTGTTGTGGTTGGAGCATGCGTATGAAATCACGATGGTCTTCCCGACCAGCATGGCCAGATACATGGGCATTGGTGAATATACGTGCGCCACTATCCTTCAACCGACGTTCCATAACATTCCTGTTGGCAACGTTGGTGGGGTTTGGTATTATAGGTGCACTGATAACTATGTTGTCCCCCTGGGCCACGTTGAACTGGGTTCTGCCACTGGCAATTCTGGGCAGAAGTGCATCGGGTTCTCCCTGGTGTCCGGTGGTTACCAGCAGGTAGTCGGAACGATTTTCTTCAGCCCGTGCCAGTGCCCGGTTAACTGATTTGGGGCTTCCATAGATACTGGCTCCTTTGGGAAGATCCAGTATGCCAATTTTTTCTGCCATACTCCCAAAACGTTCCATTGATCTTCCCAGTAACATGATCTTCCTGTCACTTTCCTGGGCAATGTTACAGATGGCCTGTATACGTTCAATATGGCTGCTGAAGGTGGTGACCAGTAATCCTTCCTTGGCAGGTAGAATGTCCCGCATGATATCTTCCAGAACTATCCTGGCCACCTTCTCAGAATGGGTTTTCTCCTGCTGTTTCTCGGTCATTCTGGTGGTTTCCACAATGAGTGCCAGCACTCCCTGTTTTCCCAACTCTCTGAGGCGCTGGTAATCTGGTGGTGGGCTGATCATCTGATGGTTGTCGAATTTGAAGTCAAGAGCATATACTATGATACCTTCTGGTGTGTGCAGTACTGCATTAACTGCCTGGGGTATACTGTGAGTGGTGTGCACGAATTCCAGGGTTATATCCGGGGAAATCTGCATTTTCTCTCCTGCGTTTAACACTTGGAGGGGGTTGGATACTTCGAATTTCCTTTCCTGTTTTATGCTGTTTTCCACCAGTGCCAGGGTGTATGGTGTCCCTATAAGCGGTGCTTCATATCTGTGGGCCAGTTTAGCCACTGCACCAATATGGTCCAGATGTCCATGGGTGAATACTATGGCCCTTACCTTTCCATCTACTTCCTTCATCAGGGTGTCATCTGGTATGACTCCTCGTTTTATGAGGTCCAAGCTGTGCATTCGGGCTATGTCAGTGTCTTCGTGAATATTAACCCGATCCAGGTTGATTCCCATGTCAAAGATCACCACATCCTCTCCGACTTTGACTGCGGACATGTTTTTGCCCACTTCTTCGTATCCTCCTATGGCGATGACTTCCACACTCATAATGCAGACCTCCTGGCGTAAATTTTCGTTTCATATCCCCTTTCTGTGAGCCATTCCCGGGTTTTTCCAGTGATGACCAAATCGGCTTTGGTTAAATCTTCCAGGTTGTTTGCCCCCACCAGGAACATGGCCACCTTCATCTCTGCCAGGAATTTTTCAAAGAATTTTAGGAGAGCTTTTTTGCCTAAATATGATGCTTTGAGAACTGGTAATGCCATTCCTATTGCATCAGCCCCGAGGGCTAATGATTTAACAGCATCTAATCCGTTTCTTATTCCCCCAGAGGCTATTATTGGTATGTTTACAGATTGTGAGACTTCTACAGTGCTGGCGGCGGTGGGTATGCCCCAGTCCCAGTACACATCCCCCATGTCTTTATCTGGTGAGCGGTATTTTTCCACTGCTGCCCAGCTGGTTCCCCCGGCTCCGGCAACATCTATTGCAGCAACTCCACTTTTTTCCAGTATCTGGGCGTCGTTGCCACTGATTCCTGCCCCGGTTTCCTTCACCATAACCGGTAAATCTATACTCTTCACTGCTTTCTGGAGTTTTTTAATATAACCTATGGTGTTTAAGTCTCCTTCTGGTTGGATGGCTTCCTGTAATGTATTCAAATGCACTGCCATGGCATCCAATTCCATCATCTCCGCAGCCTGTGGGGCTTGTTCCATTTGAGGAGCTCCGATGTTCCCTATTAAAAGAGCATCAGGTGCTTCTTTGCGTGCTACAGTATAGGTGGATTCCAGTTGGGGATTTTCTACTGCTGCCCTCTGGCTTCCCAACCCCATCCCTATGTTGAGTTTCTGTGCTGAACGAGCCAATTTACGGTTAACATCCGTGGAAGCAGGGTGTCCTCCTGTAATAGCAGTTATTATAATGGGTGCATCCATTTTTTTACCAAATAAGGATGTTGATAAATCTATTTCTTCCTGATTCACTTCAGGAATTGCTTTGTGGACTAATTCCACATCATTAAATCCTGTTTTTTTGTGGTACTCCACATCGCTATGGGTACATAAGAGCAAATGCTCTAATTTTCTATCTGAAATCATGATCTCTTCCTTTTCATCTAAATTTCATGTTTAACTATTTTTTAATGATTTCCATTTTTATGCGTATGAATGGTTATATATCCAAATCATTTTATGCGTGTAAATCGATTATGATATCCAAATCCTCTAATACATATGAATTGATTATGATATCCAAATCCTCTAATACATATGAATTGATTATGATATCCAAATCATCTTATGAGTGTAAATCGATTGTAATATTCAAATTCTTTTTTATTCCTACTAGTTGGTTATAATTTCTGAATTTTTTATTTGATTTTTTATTTGATTAATCTTGAATTTGTGACGATAATTTTTGATTATAATTTTTGATTGGTTTTAATGTAGTTATTCTATTGTTTTTAAGTTATTGTGGGGTGATAATGGTTCCTTTGACTTTTTCACCTTTAAGAGCATTTTCCACAACTTTTGGGCAACTTGCATTGATTATTTCTGATTCAATTCCCATTTCTGCCAGGTGTATAAGTTCCTTTAGTTTCCCTGCCATTCCACCGGTAACGTCCACGGTACGGGCTCCTTCCAGAAATTCCAGATCTTCCAGGGATTTCACCACAGGGAGGAGCTGAGCATCACCGTGACCCTTAGGATCACAGTTGTATATACCATCCACATCTGAACCCAGGATGATCCGTTCAGGTTTTAATTTCTCTGCCAGGTAGGTGATTATCTGGTCCCCAGATACCACTGCCATCCTGATTTTTTGATTATCATCAGGTATCACATCACCGTGTAAAACTGGTACCATTCCCATTTCCAGGTATCTTTTCACCATTGTCAGGTTAGCGGTTTTTATCCGTTTATTTTCACTTATCATGAAAGATGAAGGTGGTACTGCTATGGCTGGAATTCCGTGTTTCAGTAAGAAGTTACACACGTAGTGGTTTAAGTTTCCAACCGCATTTTGGGTTAGGGTGAATCCTCTTTTTTTACGGAAAAATTCCGTTCTACCATTGATTTCGGAGCCTATCTCAAATTTACTGGCATAGGGGTGGCCGAAACTGCCAGCTCCATGGACTATGATCAGCTGCTTCACATTGGCATTGGCTATTTCCTGGGCTATGCGGTCCAGGTTCACTGGGTCCAGGGTGGGTTTGTTCTTATCTTTTCGAGTGATTACACTCCCACCCAGTTTGAGGATTATTATTTTACCACATCCCTGATTATTAGTATGATCATTGAAATGTCACTCCTTCTGAGGATATGTCCACCTGGAAAGCTTTATCAAATGATTTGAGTTCTTTTAAGACTTCATCTGTTTTTCCAGGGCAGTATGCTATTATGCTGCCACCTCCACCAGCTCCGGTTATCTTGGAACCTGTGGCCCCGGCATTGCGTGCGTGGTATATGAGATTGGATAATTCCAGTGTGTTAACACCCAGGGCATCAAGGAATCCCTGGTTAATGTTCATGAGTTCGCCTATTTGTTTTTCTTCTCCCTGGAGGATGGCTTGTTTGGCCTGGTTGGTTAAGTTTTCCATGGTATCCAGTATTGGTTTTACAATCTGAGGGTGTTTATCATGGAGTTTGCGGACTCCTGCCACCAGCAAACCAGTGTTACCTGGGTTTTTAGTGTAACCCACTACCAGGGGCATTTTCATGGCTGGTTTCATCTTCTCTGCTCCCCTATTATGGGTGAAGTAGATAAATCCTCCGTAGGTTGATACCGTAGTGTCCAGTGGACTGGCAGCCCCCTGAACTTCCAGTTCTGCCTGGTGAGCCATTTTGGCCAGTGTTTCTCGGGTGATTTCCTGGTGGTTGTAGCGTGCTGCTGCTGCCAGGGTGGCAACAGTTACAGCTGCTGATGATCCCAATCCACCCCCTATGGGTATTTCCAGATCAACATGCACATCCAGACCATGGTCCGGTGCAAAGTTGAAGAGAGCTTTCTGGATGTATTTCAGGATTCCTGCATCATATGAGGATGGTTTAAGTGGATTATTTGATGGATCAGAAGTATTGTCATGATTTTTTGATAGATCTAAATTATCTTGGAGATCTTTTGATAAATCTACATTATTTTGGAGATCTTTTGATAGATCAAAAACACCATCCTGATTTAAATGGCTTATTTGCTGGTTATCAATATCAATAGCACCGTAAACATCCAGTTCAGGAATTTTAACCGTTATATTATTATCTGTTCCTTCCTGAATGGTTACTTTGGCTCTTCTGTCAACGGCGACTGCAATGGCTGGTTTTCCATAGACCACTGCATGTTCTCCGAAAAGAATGGTCTTACCTGGTGCAGATGCACTGACTTTCATTAAATTGGACTCCTGACCTGGTTAAATCCTTTATCCTGATCTAATTAGATTAACAGATTAAACCAGTTGTTTAAATTAAATCCGGTTATGTTAATACTGGATTTTTTTATTTCAATACAGTTATACGGTCCCAGATAAACCTTTAACATTTCAATTCATGGTTAAAAGTTCTATGATTATGATTATGTACTTACATCTATCTTTATGAGTGTTTTGTGTGCTTATCCAGATTTTTATGAACGTTTATGTCCTTAATTCTCTTTTTAAGAACATTTAATTTGTTCACCTAATTTTTAAGAATGTTTAGTTTTAAGAATGTTTAGTCCGTTTATCCACTTTTTTTAACGGTTTTCAATGAGTTTTTAAGGGTTTTCATGAGATGACCGGATGTTTTTATCAGAATACTGCAGATCCGTATCCAACCACAGAGGTGTAGTCTCCACTGGCATCTCCGCTGGTGGCGTATTTAAGGATATGGGCATTGTTGGCACCCATGGCCTTTGAGGCGACCATAGTTGTTGCCACTGGCCCGTATCCACACATGGTCACATTATATTCAATTATCCTATTTATCATCTTTTCTTCATCAAGTGAGGCTATGGCATCAAGGACTTTCGCATCCTGTGCTTTGGCAACTTCCTGGGGCATTTGATGGGTGAAATCTGTGCTAGCTATTATCACCATGTCACGTTCTAACTTGGCAGCTGTTTCAGCTATCACCAAGCCCAGTTCCCTGGAGGTTTCAAGATCCTGCATCATCATACAGATGGGAACCAACTTGAAATTTGCACCCAGTTCCTGTAGGAAAGGCAGTTGCACTTCACAGCTGTGTTCTCTGGCATGGGCTGACGGATCATCATCCAATAATGGATAATTCTCTACCAATTGCCTGGCCAGTTGGCTATCTATTTCCACTTCTCCCAGGGGAGTTAACCAGGATCCTTCAGTCATGGTGGAGAGTCCTGATCCCATGCCAGTGTGGTTGGGGCACAGGATTACTACTGTCTCAGGCATGCCATCTTCAGCAAGTTCCAGATAGGAATGTGCAGCCACTGGCCCTGAGTACTGGTAGCCGGCATGGGGTGCGATTAATCCCTTAATACTCCTTTTGTTTCCAATGTCGCCTGGAATTCTACCAGGGCCAACTTTATGAGTATAACACCATTTGATTCTATTTTTCAGTGCATCTTCATCGGATTCATAAAAGTATCCAGCAACTGCAGGTTTTCTGATCATTACAAATTCCCCCTTTTTTCTGACAATGGACGCGTCCATTATCTCATTTTTTAAAATATAAGATCAAGAAAATGGTTTTTGGATTTGATGATAACTGAAAATCCCTCAATTGAACATTCTAAGGTTTCTAAATGTTTTTAAGAAATTCGAACTTAACAGGTTTACAAAAATCCCTTTCATGCTTAAATCATTTACTGACTTAAGAATTTTTGACTTACTTTTTTGACTGTCTAATATGGGGTTATCCCCCATATGACCTTTTTTTTAGAATGTGTTCTGAGGTTTAGTTTTTTATATTTTGAGTTCAAAGTCTGCTGGAAGAATGTCCAGATCATCTTCAGGTCCAATGACTTCTCTTTGTCTGAGTATCTGTCGGGCCATTAACCAGTAAACTAATGCTATTGCTTTTCTTCCCTTGTTGTTAACAGGTATCACAATATCCACGTTGCCCAGGAGGTTTTCAGTATCACAAAGTGCAACTACTGGAATTCCAATCTGTTTGGCTTCGATTATTGCCTGTGAATCGCTTCTGGGGTCGGTTACCATTAACACTTCTGGTTCCATGAATTTTGCATAGTTTGGATTGGTTAGGGTTCCTGGTATGAATCTTCCAGGGATTGTACGTGCCCCAGTTATTTCTCCAAACCTGCGTACAGGTGTTTGACCGTATTGTCGGGTTGACACTGCTAATATGTCTTCTGGTTCGAATTTGGCCAGGAATTTTGCCGAAGATATGATTCGGTCGTTTGTCTTCCTAACATCCAATACGTATAGTCCGTCTGCTCGTACCCGGTAGATGTACCGTTCCATGTCTTTGGTTTTCTGTTGTGTGCCTATGTGTAAACCTGCTGCTAAGTATTTGTCCAATGGGATTAGTAATTCTGACAAAGTTATCACCTTCTAATTTAGTTTATAAAATATTTTTGATATGGTTTAGGGGATTTTTAATTTTTAAATGGGAATTCTTCTTATATCTTCTGTGAAAATTCTTATTTTATCTTCCCCAAGTTAATAAGAATCTTTCTTAGTCTTCTTCAACCTTCACTGCTTCGTTGGGACAGACATCCATACAGACTTCGCATAAGCTGCAGTCTTCCTTATTTTGGATGACGATTTTGTCTCCATCCAAGATCAATACTTCCATAGGGCATACATCCACACATTCTGCGCAGTCTGCTCCTTCACATGCATCGTGGTCGATAGTTATTTTAACCATTTAATATTCTCCTTTTAAATTCGAATTTGTAATCCTATAATTTCGTTTAACAATTGTATTCTAATTTAAACATCACTTTAGAGTTGATGAGCATTTATTACTTAAAAAATACTGTTTTTTATTTACAAATCCCTACCATTTGAGATCTGCCATTTTCGGATTGCTCATCTCTTCTTCTATGCGTATGAGTTCGTTGAGTTTGGCTATTCTTTCCCCACCCAGGGCCCCGGTTTTTATGATGGGGCTCATCCATGCCACTGCCAGGTGGGCTATGGTCTCATCAGTGGTTTCACCTGAACGATGGGATACCACTGGAACGTATTTGTTGGTCCTTGCCAGGTTAACTGTGGCGTAAGTATCACTTAAGGTTCCGATCTGGTTGGGTTTGATAATTATGGCATTACCTGCACCTTTTTTGATTCCTTCATCCAGTATACTTGCGTTGGTAACGAAAATATCATCCCCACATATCAGGCATTTTTGACCTGATTTTTGGGTTATATCGGCAAATCCCTGGAAGTCTCCTTCTCGGATAGGGTCTTCCACGAAAAACATACCATAAGTGTCAATTATTTCATTAACATAATCTACTTGTTCACCAGTGTCTCTCTGGACTCCTTCTTTGCTATAGACATATTTTTCCTGTTCTGTGTCCCAGAATTCGCTGGCTGCCATGTCCAGGCAGGGTTTGACCAGTACTCCAGTTTCATTGCTGATTTCTTCACAGGATGATGTTTGGATTTCCAGTGCTTCCTGGTTGGTGAGGTTGGGTGCCCATCCTCCTTCATCTCCTTTTCCACCGGTGAAGAGTGAGTCTTTTTCTGCTATTTTTTCCCTTATCCTACGGTGCACTGCAGTGTTGGTGAACACGGCTTCAGTGATGTTGGTGGCGCCTACAGGCAGAACCAGAAATTCTTGTATATCTGGTGCGTTTTTACCTGCGTGTGCTCCTCCGTTTATCATGTTTCCCAGTGGGAATGGTAGTTGACAGGGCATGTTACCCCCCAGGAATCTGTACAGGGGGAGGTTGTATGATGATGCTGCGGCTTTGGCCACTGCCATGGATACAGCCACGGTGGTGTTCCCACCAATGGCGGACAGATTTTCAGTGCCATCTATTTCCTTCAGTACCATATCGATCTCTTGAAGATCTTCAGCATCCATTCCAATGAGTTCTGCAGATATTATGTCCTCTACTTCTTCAATGATGCTATCCACCCCTCCTGTGGGGAATGCTACCACTTCACGGGATCCAGTGCTGGCTCCGCTGGGTGCGGCTGCTCTTCCAAATCCGTTCCAGGTGATTACATCCACTTCCAGTGTGGGGTTTCCTCTGCTATCTAAAATTTTTCTAACCCGGATGTCTTCAATAACGCTATCCATTAAAAAACACCTCACGAAATAAAAAATAGTGGTTTTTTAGGTTTTTTTATCATAGTATGATCTTATATTCTGGTAAAAATTGGGGGTTGTTTTGATCATTTAACCCTTTTTGATTATTTTCCCATTTTATTATGGCTTTTCACATGAACCTCATTTTATTATGGATTTTCACGTGATACCCATTTTATATTGCCTTTTCATGTGTTTCCAGGGGTCGTACATCCAATGGGAGTACATTTTTTTTAAGTTCCATGGTGGCGATGTCTATGGGGTCCAAATCAGGGGTTACATCCACCATTGGTTTTGCTCCCATGGAAAGTTGTAATGCTCGGGCTCCTATTATTCTGGCCCTTTCAAAACGGGTAAATTTTTTACTTGCCATGGCTTTTTTCTCCTCTTTTTTTATGTATGAGTGAAATAATCCTTAATTTAAATGGAATTTCATCATGTTTTGTAATTAGGTGATAAGTAGTGGGGCCGCCGAGATTTGAACTCGGGTTGCCAGCATTCCGGTGTTTGACCATCCCCGTTCCAGTTGTAAGAAATTATCCTGTGTTAACAATTCTTCTTAATTTGAGAAGATCATTATATCTGGAAACTTCTTTCAATGGCTGGGAGGATGGACCATGCTACCCTACGGCCCCTACCATACTTCTACGTGGGCTATGAACATTCTCCGGCAACAGTATTTGGTGATTCCCAGATCATCCAGGACCGCTTTAGGATCCTCTCCATTTTCAACTCTTTTCTGGTAATCTTCAAAGTAAGCTGATACTACCTTCCCACAGCTCAAACATCTTACAGGAATCATGTTCTCCTCTTTTTACTGTATATTTTCATTTTATAAATTAAATATAAAAATATGGGGTAATTAATTTATCGGTAACTTTTCTGTTTGCGGGCTCGGGCTCCGGGACCACCATATTTTTTGGGTTCTGATCGGCGGGGGTCTCCTACCAACATGGTACGGTCGTATTGGTTGAACTTTTCTTTAAGTTCCAGGTCACCAGTCCACTGTACCAGTCCTTTGGCTATGACCATACGGGCGGCTTCTGCCTGTCCCATTACTCCGCCACCAATGACTTTGACATCAATGTCTACTTTGTTTATTAATTCTCCGGCCAGGGTGATTGGTTCTTTGATCTTGAGTTGAGCCAGTTCTGGGTCGTACAGTTCTACTGGTTGTTTGTTTATACGTATCCTGCCTTCGCCTTCCCTGAATCTACCCCTAGCTATGGCTGTTTTTCTTTTTCCACTGGTATGAATAACTTTTTTCATAGTTACACTTCCTTTATTCGAACTTTGCTCCCAGTAGTTTGGATATTTTTCCTAGTTCCACTGATTTGGAGATGTTCTTAGGCTGGGCTTCTTTTATTTCATTAATTTCTTCTTTTTCAAATTCTTGGGGGATTCCTACATGAACACGGAGGCCTTTTAGGGCTTCTCTTCCTTTGTGTTGTTTGTGGGGTAGCATTCCCCTTACTGTTCTTCGGAATATGTCATCTGGTCGGCGTGGATATTTTGGCCCCATTCGGCGGGGGTTAGATATACTGGCCCTGTCTACTCTTTGTTTGTATTTTGCGTAGGCCCAGTCCCTGTTACCAGATATTATAATCTTTTCTGCATTCAAAACTGTCACCCGTTCCCCTGCTAAGAGTTTTTTACTGACTGTGCTGGCCAGTCTTCCTAGAACGAGTCCTTCTCCGTCTACGATCATCTGTAACACCTTTATTCAATAATTTTTATTTTGCTTCCCTGTGGATTTTCTTCCACTAAGTGGGTGATGTCCAGGCATTTTCCACCTGCACTTAAAATTTTCTCCACAGCTGTTTGGGAGAAGTCCAGTGCTGCTACTTGAACCTTGTGGTCCAGTGCTCCGCTTCCCAGGACTTTTCCTGGCACCAGCACTGTTTCATCATCACTGGTGTGTCGGTTTATTCTGGAAATATTGACCTCAGCC
Source organism: Methanobacterium petrolearium (assembly GCF_017873625.1). Taxonomy (NCBI): domain Archaea; kingdom Methanobacteriati; phylum Methanobacteriota; class Methanobacteria; order Methanobacteriales; family Methanobacteriaceae; genus Methanobacterium; species Methanobacterium petrolearium. The sequence continues at coordinate 218,052 of NZ_JAGGKL010000003.1, forward strand.
TGTCTGCGGGTGGGTCTTTCCAGCCTGCGTGCCAGGTCCTTCCAGAGAGGTACCTGTTCCTGGTAGGCTTTTTCTTTGAGGATATTTATGAGTTGGTTAATTTGGGGGTTAGTTTTCATTGTTAACTTCCTCCTTCTTTGAAGGTAATGATTTTATCAGCTTTCCCTGCTAATATGTCGGATGCGCGTGATAGTACTTCTGTTGGAGATAGTGAACCGTCTGTTTCAATATGGAATATGAATTTCCCTTCAGTCACATCTACGGTGATGGCGTCGTTCTGGCAGTCTTTCATGCATGTGCGGCATAGTGAACAGTTTTCCAGGTCAACTACTTTTATGGTTTTCTTCTTTTCATCGTATTCTAAGACTGATCTGGGGCATTCTTCCACACAGTTAAGGCATGCTTCACATTTATCAGCGTCAATGGTGATCTGTGGATAGTATTTGTAAGCGCAACTGGTGGTGGGCTGCCATTTAGCGTGTTCTGCTCCCACCCCTAACTGGGCTATTGCTTCTGCTTCCACTTCTTCTCCTTCTTTGAGTTTGACGAGTGGAATGGTGTCTAATACTGGTTTAAGATTGGGATCTTCTGATTTAAGGTCCCCTGAGTATAATGTTTTTGGTCCTTTGCCCTTCAGTACCAGGGATACGCTACAGCGGGGGCAGTGATCATCACAGTCACAATCGGCTGGAAGTACCAGTGATTCTGCGTCGGTGGTGAGTGGTACCAGTCCCAGTCTGTGGGCTAATGCTTCGTCGAATATTCTTGCATCGTTTTTTAAGATCTCCACGGTTTCAATGGCCATGGTGGGCACTTCCACCATGGAAATCCTGCGCAGGGCATTAACCAGACTAATGTCTGCTCCTTCAATGATGAAGGTTAGCTGGTTATCATCCCTGTTTTTAATTTCTATCTCCATACAAGACACATCACGTTTTTAAACCCTTCTACCCCTTTTACCACCTGGTCTTCCTGTACCATCGTGGGGGATGGGTGTTACATCTTCAATTTTTCCGATTTTGATTCCTGCACGGGCCAGTGCTCGGATGGTTGCCTGTGCTCCAGGTCCAGGTGAGCGTGGTCCGTTTCCTCCAGGGGCTCGTACTTTGATGTGTAGTCCTACAATTCCTTTTTCTTTAACATCATCTGCTGCTCGACTTGCTGCTTCCATTGCTGCGAATGGTGACGATTCCTGTCTGTCGGCTCGGACTACCTTCCCACCAGACCATTGGCTGATGGTTTCTGCTCCGGTAACATCGGTAATGGTGATGATGGTGTTGTTGAAGGATGAGTATACATTGGCTACTCCCCATTTTTCTTTCGCTTTTTCTGCCATGTTATCACCTTATCTTCTTTTTCTCCTTCCTCTTCCTCGGTATGAGTCCCTTTTTGGTCTTTCCTTTTTAGGTTTTTCTTTTTTAGGATTTTCAGGGATTTTAAGTTTTATGACTGCTGAACCAGGGTAGTATCCAACCTGTTCTTCTTCTCCTTTTCTTACCAAGTAACTGGGTGAATTGACCTTTTTGTTGTTCATGGCTATGTGACCATGGACCACGAATACTCTGGCTTCCTTGGCAGTGTATGCTAATCCTTTCTTGTGAACTACGGTCTGTAGTCTTCGGCGTAGAACATCTTCCACTGTGAGATCTAAAACATCTTCCAGTTTGGCTGTTTCAGGTAATATTCCGTATCGGATGAGGCGACCCAGGAGTTGCTGTCTTTCCTGTGCATTGTCCTCACTACTCATACCTAATAATTCCCTGGCATCTCTCCTGTACCTTTTAACCATAGTTTCGGCTTTCCATATTTCTTTCTTGTTTTTCAAGCCGTATTTCTGGGTTAATTTGTTTTCCTGTTTTATGCGGTCTGCATTCCAGGGGTGTGAAGGTGTATCATATTTTTTTCTTGCCTTTCGTGGATGTCCCATGTTATCTTCTCCTCAGGTTTATCCTCTTCTTCTCCTTCTAACTCCAACTGAACCGCCTTTTCTGAAGGTGGATTTGGTTCTCTGACCCCTTACAGGCAGTCCCACTTCGTGTCTTCTGCCTTTGTAGCTTCGGGTTTTCTTCATCCTGTTGAGATCATCCCTTAAGCGCATTAACAGGTCTGATTCTATGAGGTGAGTGGTTTCTCCAGTTTCATAGTCATTTCTACGGTTGAGCATCCACTGGGGGATGTTACATTTCTGGGGATTACGAACAGCTTCTTCTAATCGTAGAACATCTTCATCATGTAAGTATCCTATTTTTTGGTTGGGATCTAAGTCCAAAATAGTGCACAGTGCACCAGATAATGCCTTGCCCACTCCTCTTATATCGGTTATGGCGTTGACAATGGTCTTGTTCCCGTCTACGTCTTTACGGGCGATCCGAACCATGTGTTTGAAATCTTCTTCCATCGAGGTTTCCTCCATTTATATCCATGTTTATTTTTGTTTGAGAGTTTTTTGCGCGGATCATCAGTCCCCATCTGTTAGGATGGTCTGAAACTTTTGCTCAACTCACTCTTTTTTAATTGATTTCTTAATTGATTTTACGATTTTTAAAATCATTAATTTGATTTTTTCTACAAATCATTCAATTATGATTCAATTAGTTTGATTTTCATTTATTATCCGCTATTATTATTTACACATCCCCCTAAATGGTTTTATTTAAGGGGTTTGGTGAACGCCGGGACTGGGATTTGAACCCAGGCGGAGCAAAGCTCCACAAGATTTCCAGTCTTGCGCCTTACCAGGCTAGACTATCCCGGCATAAGATTAACTATTCGGTTTGATTAAATACTCAATTATGTCTAATTATGTTATTTGATTAAATACTCAATTATGTCTAATTATCTATTATGTTATTTGGTTAAATATTCAGTTATGAATGGCTAAATCTTCTCATGTTATTTAACAGTGAATATTTTGCAGACCAGTTGGTGGGAGTTTCAGGTAAATAGTAGATTTTTTTTTACTTCCACATCATGGGATATGTTCCAGGTTCCATAAAAACCTTTTTTATATCTACCATAATACCTTTCTCTGCCCGTTCAATTTCATGGCTGGTGGCAATTGATTTGCCTGCTGCTACCAGTTCACCTTTGAGAGTCATTACTGCTAGTGTTTCATTTTTTTTAATATCTTCAGAGTACTGGAGAATCCCCCCTGCTGCCAGGTCTGCACCATGGCAAAGGGCGTCTACTGCCGAATCGCGCACCACAATCTTTTTGAGGTGGCTGGCAGCTTTCTCCATTGGTTGGACACATTCACGTAGGTGTGTCGGGTCATCATCTTCCTTCCAGTAATGGTAGGCATCATTGACGTCCTGAAGGGTTTTTAGAGTTTCATCCTCATTAAAATCTCCCACACGGGTTCTACGAAGCTCTGCCATATGAGCTCCACAACCTAATGCTTCACCTATATCATGACAGTATTTACGTATGTATGTACCGGCTTCGCAGCCTATCCTGAAGAGTGCGTCCTGGCCATCTATTTCCAGGATGTTAACATAATATATGTTACGTACCCGGAGTTCTCTTTTAACAGCCGAACGCATTGGTGGTGTTTGGAATATTTTACCAGTGAATTCCTCCAGGATATTCTGCACCTGTGTATCTCCCACATCTTCATGGAGGTGCATGAGACACACGTATTCTTTGGGTGCTTCCAGGAGTAGTTGAATGGCCCTGGTTGCAGTGTCTATTCCAACTGGGAGGATGCCAGTGACCCTGGGATCCAGAGTTCCCCCATGACCAGTTTTGTCAGATTTTAAAATCCTTTTAACCCATGAATCGATTTCATGGGATGTTGGTCCTGAGGGTTTGTCCAGGTTGATTATTCCCTTAGACAGATGCTCCTCCATGGATCGTGCATCCGGTGGACAGCCATAATGGGGGTCTGTTTCCCCCTGGGCTTTTTGGAGTAGTTCTGTCATGTTGATGGGAACCTTCAACTGGTCCTTGAATTTTAATGTATTGGTTTTTGGTTAAACTCGGCAGGTTTAACTGATGGCAGCTTCCAGGTCCTTTTTAATGGCTTCTGGATCTTCGTTCTGTATTTCCATTACCTGTTGGGTTGGTTCCAGGTGTTTTATGTTACATCTGCGATTTTTAACTGCGCTTCCTACTATTTCTACGAATTTATCATCTATGATCTCGACTATTACACATTTTTCACCGGCTTCTCTTCCGGAGATTTTCATACAAATTCTTCCAACTTCTATTGCTGGCATTTGATCACCTCAGTTACTTTTAATATGATTTGTGCGACGCTATCAGCCTTAAAGGCGTGAGTGTTAATTATAATGTCATAGACATCCATGTTTTTAATGTCTATCTGGTGTATTTCCTGGTACCGCTGGGTTTCACTAGCTTCACGGGTTAAGATCTCTTCTCTGGCCTGTAGGGTGGGTTTTTTTTCCCGCTGACTGATCCGCTCTGTGCGGACATCCAGGGGGGCAGTGCACCATACCTTCAAATCAGCATCCACAAAATATGCTGAAAGGCGGCCTTCCACTATGAGATCATCAGCCTCGTGCGCTAATTTAGCCTGTCTTTGGTCGATTTCCTGGTCGATCTGGTTGTTTCCCTCGGCGAATTTGCTGAATTCCAGTATTTCCATACCTCTTTCTTGAGCCATCCGTCGGAAGATGTCCCCTGCTGAGATGAGGGGTATTCCTGTTTTTTCAGATAGGATGTGTGAGGTTGTGCTGGTTCCACTTCCAGCCAATCCACCGATGGTTATGATCATTTAGGATCTGGCCTCAGATCTGGCCTGTTCTTTGAAGAACCGGCGGGTGCATTCAGGGCATAGGTTACCTCCAAATGGCCTGTTAGGTCTTTTTTGGGATTTGGAAAGTTTTCCTATCTCGTAAGGTCTTCCCCTGGGAACTCCGTGTAAAAGTTTACCACACTCAGCACAATGGTGCTTTTTAGGTTTCTTCTTCTTGTAGTGGAGGACTGTTTTGCCTCCAGGAGTCCTGCGGAAGGTTCTTTTATAGGTTCGTGATCTGTATCTTAATGCTGGCATTTTTCTTATTCTCCTCTTTGAGTTTAAATTAATTTGTATCTCGTGAATATCAGATTAATTTCGTGTAGTAAATGTTTCATGTGAATTAACGTATTCCTGATTGAAATAATCTATCTGAGCTATTCAGGTCATCAGTCTAGATTCCTCCACTTTTAAGTCCCATGAACTTTCTGAACACCATGGACATGGCAAAGGAACATAGGAAGTACCATCCTAACCATTCAATAGCCATGTAGGGGACTCCGGGTGACTGGTGATAGAATGTGTGGAATACTGGCACCAGAAGTACGTAGAATATGAAGGAAGGTAATTCTACCACTAATTTGCTGATGAATGTTTCCTGTCCCATCCACCAGAAAACAAGTATGATGGGTACAAAAGTAACGATCATTGGTTTGAAAGAGTTCATCATCATTTGCTGCTGCATTTTCATGAACTCTGCCTGGTTTTCTTGTACTTTGGCCATTGCCTTGGGATCACCAGATTTCTGGGCTGCCATCATTTCCTGCTGGAAGGATTTCATTTTTTTCTGTGAATCTTGCAGTTTGTCCTGGTCAACCAGTAGTTTGTTGGCCAGGGTTATGAAGAACGCCACAATGGTGGATATCACAAACACACCAATCATGGGGCCAAATGTATTGATCAGTGGCATGAACACGAAGTCCAGTGCCGCAAATACTGGTTGGGTTATGAATTCAAATGCCATATTAATTTCCTCTCATACCCCATCAATGAAGGTTTTTATATTTCATTTCTCCATTTCATCAGGGTTTTTTATATTCCATTTCCCTATTTCAAGGTTCCTTTCATTTCATTAACCGATTCATCTAACCGGTCGTTATGATTTTCTATAATCTTGACTGTGGCCCCGGTGTATACGGCGTATGCCATGGCTGTGGCTCGGTTCATTTCCTGGTGTAGTTTGATATCGTTGAGGCGTTCTGAGTCTCTGGTTCTGGTGGTGTCAGTGATACGGCGCATGAGTATTTCATCACCATCAGCTTCAATGAGTATGAACATGTCTGGTTGTAGTTTCTCTAAAACCCATTGTGGCAGTCCTGGTAGGAAGCCGGAAGGTGTTCTTATGGTGCAATGGGTGTCTACAATGATATTAGATTCAGCCGATCTTTCTTTTATTGCCTTGGCAGCTTTTTTCTGAATTTTTTTCTGGGTTTCTGGGGGGAGTTTACGCAGTGAGTCCCTTTCCTCAACTAATTCCATTCCCAGGGCTATTTCAAGCATCACATCCCCATAATTCACATGAATATAATTCGCTTCTTTTAAGGCGTGTTTGAGCACTGTGGTGCTCCCTGATCCCGGTATCCCTGCAACTACAACAACTTTCATCTTATTCACCTAAGAAATTTCTGAGCATGGGGTGTACATCCATGAGTTGTTCTTTTGCAATTTCTTCATAAAGCTGGTACACGATACCAACAGTAAGAAGAACACCTGTTCCTCCTCCCAGTGCACCGGTAAGGTCAGCTCCTAAGGCCAAAAGACCTACTGCAGCACCCCCCATTACGGTTATGGCAGGGATGTATTTTTTAAGTATTCTTTCAAACTGAGTACGGCTACTCCTGAATCCAGGTATCTGCATACCCATACCATGTAACTGTTTAGCCACATCTTTGGGTCCAATGTTACTTAATTCCACCCATAACCATGCAAATAGTATACACGATCCTATGAACACCAAACCATAAAATAACACTCCTAACGGGTTAGTGAAAATATTTGAAATACCGGTAGGTGTGGTTAAATAGTAGGCTATTCCACTGACTGCCTGTCCATTGGATATGGTTCCCAGTATAGGGAATCCTAATTTCTGGAATAATGCTGCGAATAATTGTACGTTCAGGAGTAATGCACTGGTCAGGATAACTGGCATGTTACTGGCATAGATAAATTTCAGAGGATATTTACCACGGGCCCCCTTCACTCCTCCAAAGGATAAGGGTATTTCAACTCGCATACTCTGTGCATATACTACTACTAAAAACACCACGATAAGTGAGAATACTGGTATTAATATGCTGAAGTCGGGTTGGCTGGTGGTTAACAGGTATATGAATTGGGGTATTGCACCGGAAGGCACTCCTGGTGATACAGAAGTTGCCAATGGATTGAATGCTCCAATTATGATCTGTGCTGAAACACCGGCTGCAATGAAAAGTCCCACTCCACTTCCAAATCCCCATTTGGATACCACTTCATCCAGAAATATGATCAATATTCCACCAATGGCAACCTGTAAAATCATGAGCCATTCTAGTCCTGGGGATGATGCTTGAAGTGAACCAGTAAGTATCAAGACCCCTCCCTCAAAGAGAGTGAAAATCATTGCCAGGAGTTTCTGAGTTCCCTGGAAGAAAGCCTTGTCTTCAGGCTGTGAAAGATCTAGGTCAAGGACCTTCCCCCCAACCAGAAGTTGGAGTATGATTGATGCGGTTACTATGGGCCCTATACCTAGGGTTACGATAGAACCAAAACTACCCGCCATTACCGCCCTCAACTGGGCGAACTGATCTACTGAAGTTGCACTTAAACCAAATAATGGTATCTGAGTCAGTACAAAGTAGAGTATCAAAATTACCCCGGTCCACTTTAATTTTTCTTTAAAGGGAACCCGGTAGGTAGGTGACCTTACCTGAGGTAAAAATGAGAACATCTGCAGAAGAGCTTCCTTCAACAATTATATTCACTCCTTATGGGAACAGGGACTTTCAATAAAAATTATTGGAGAGTTACTGCTTCCCCACCGTTTTCTTCAATCTTACGCATGGCACTCTGTGAGAAATGTTTCGCCTTAAGGGTGAGTGCCCTGGTAACTTTTCCTTTACCCAGAACTTTGTCATAGCCTAACTGGCTAACATCAATGATTATGTTCTTACCTTCTTTCTGGGCTAATTCTTTTTGAACCAGTTTCTCTGCGTTGTCATCCAGATAATCCAGATTAACTGTTTTGAACTTGTTTATGGTCTTTGGAGGTCTTTTAAAACCGCTTTTACCAAAGCGGTCTGGGTCGAATTTAACTACCCATGTCCACATATGTTTATGACCTCCGGCTTTTCCTCTTCCACCACGGTGCCCTGCTCCTCTCCTTTTCTTGGAACAGCCTCCGCCGATGGTACGTGAGCCTCGCATTTTATTTATTTTGCGGGTTTTCCTTATCATATTGTACACCTTGAATTGTGATTGGATAAAATTTTTGGTTGATGTTTCAATTTTTAGAGTTTTTTAGGTTGTAATGGGTTGATGTGTGATAATATTTACACCATCTTCTTTATAAGTTCGGAAATTTCTTCTCCCCGGTAACCCAGTGTTCCTCCTTCATTGAAACTTTTTCTGATGTGATCATATCCTTTCCTTGGGGGATGTAGTCGGAATACTGGTTTTAGACCAACATCTTCCAGGGTGGTTTCCTCATTTAGGAGGGCTTCTGATAGTTCTTCTGCTGATTTATAATCTCCCAGTTCAGCTAGAGCTTCAGGTGTGAATCGTTCTCTTCCAGGGAATCTTCCTCTTTTTTCAATTAACTGGGTTAATGTTTCCTGGTTGATTTCTCCCCAGGTTATGTAGTCTTTACTTTTCTGGAGCATTCCTTGATAGCTGGGAGTGTCTGGCATGAGAACTGCGTGATTGATTCTTGTTAGTCTGAGCATGTCCAGGGTGTCAGCTATGTCATGGTTGATCCCGGTGCGTCCTCTGACTCTTAATGCTATAATCATGTTTATCACCTTACTCCACACAGACGCCTAGTTTTTTAAGGTCTTTGGTAGGTGCTTTAACCATGCTTAACTTTTTAAGAGCGTCAAATACTGCTCCTGCAAAGTTGATTGTGGTTTGGGTTTGTCCTCTTGTTTGAGACCATATATCGTCGATTCCTGCTAGTCCCAGGATGGTTTTGCCCACGTTTCCTATGGCCAGGCCCACTCCTCCCGGGGCGGGTATGAGGGTTACTCGGACACTGCCACTTTTACCTTCCACTTTAAATGGTACGGTGTGTTCTCGTCCGCAGACACATCCCCAGTCTCCGCAACCTCTTCGGACTTTGATGATGTTGTATTTAGCATCATCTACTGCTTTTCTGATGGCTGGACCTACTTCTTTGGCTTTTCCCTGGCCCAGTCCCACGTATCCGTTTTTGTTTCCCACAGCTACAATAACCCGGAAGTTAACTTTACGCCCTGATTTGTGCATTCTCTGCACCAGGTTCACGTCCATTACCTCTTCTTCCAGATCTGGGAGTAGTGAATCCACTATTTCCAGTTCCATGATGGGGAGGCCACGGTCGAAGATCTCATCGATACTGGTGATTTGACCCTCCTTTACCATGTGCCCCAGGTTGGTTTTGGGCTCCCATTCCTCGTTGTTATAATCATTCATTATGATACCTCTTTTTCGATCTTTTCCTTGATACTTTGAAAGTGATCAGGTAAGTCCTGTGGGGAAAGTCCCTTTTTCAGATATTGGGAGAACTTTTTCTCCATTTCAGCTTTGTCCAATGTTTGGGCGTACTGGGCAATGTGTTCTCCGGTGATTCTGTCATCGTCAGGAAGTACAATATCATTGTAAGGTATTTCAAGACCGGCATCAATTGCTCCTTTGAGTGCTGCATACACTCTGGAACCTTTTGTTGAGCTTTTAAGTCCCATGTCCAGGACTGCTCCACCTATACCTTCTTTGATGGCTTTTTTAGCGCAAAGGTATCCTGTTAGGTATGCTGCGGATGTGTTTTTTCCACTGGCCATCCATCCTATATTTTTAAGTTCCTGGGAATGGGCTGAAATCAGTGTTTGATCTCCGGAAAGTTCCACATCAATTATTTGGGCTATGGTGTGATTACCAGTAACTCGAATTACCAGACGATGCTTGTCCAATCCTATAAGTTTTAATCTTGCACCGTAATCGGTTTTTCCTTCTTTTCTACGCTTAAATGCTACTTTATATCTTGATCCGTGTGCCATTGTCATTACCCCTTTATCTTAATAGGTCGTGGTCTCTGGCGTAGGTTTTCATGTAGGATTTACTACGGAATGCCCCACCTTTAGCCATTCTGTATAGTTTACGGTAGGTGGTGCGGTTGATTTCACGTTCATCCCTCATGTCCTTGAGGTCCTTTCGGAGTGCCCTGATAGTAGTCATCCAGGCTTTCTTTTTAGGGTTTCTTGCCCCTTTTGCTCCTTTTATACTTCCTCTGCCTTTCCTTCTTCCTTTCTTTTTCTGTTCTGCTATCTTTTTTGATCGGTAACTGCTGATTCCTTTTTTGGGTCGTGCTTTTATGTACCCGTCCTGGATGAGTTTGTTAACTCCTTCCCTGGTGATTGCCCGGGAAACTTCTTCCAGGTTATCAGGGTCTATCCATACCCTGTTCACACCCACTTTTAGCAGGTCTGCAGCTAGTCTCTTTTGAGTAGTAAGATTCATAAAGAAACCTCCAATTTCAACCTTTTTGAAAAAAAGGTTGATCAAAACTTTTTTTAAAATCCTGATGATATGTGTTCAGGATTCTTGGGGATGCTAATTTCCCTTTGCATCCATTTTCATTTTTTTCCATGTTTCCATCATCATTAGGGGATGATGGCCCTGTATATTCCTATGATATCCGTTTTTTTTTGAGTGGTGTTAATCTGATGATTATCACCATGCAAACGGTTTAGGATATTGATGATTTATGATTGATGATATTTTTGGGATTGTGAGATTCTATTCATTCAGGATCTTGATTCCCAGCTCATCTGCTTTTTCGAGCAATACTTCTCTTTTTCTGAGTCCGACAGTTGAGCTGATCCTTCCGGCCTGGGTTTCGGGTTTTAATTTTTCCAGGTCCTTAACATTGCACACCAGGACATCCTCATATCCTGAGGGATGTAATCCTTTTGTGGCATTGGGTGAACAGTATCCGATGGTTGGCATGGCAGGTTTACGACCTTCATACCTTCGGGTTTTACTAGTTTTACCCCGGGTTTTCCTCCATTTTTCGCCCAATTTTTTGTACCGGTGCCATTCCTGTCTTCTGAATTTTGGTTTCCTCATTGGGGATCACTCCTTAGCCACCAGGTATATTCCATCCTGGAATACCCTTGGGTCTCTGCCCTTGATTTTAGTAGCTTGTTCAAGGTTGGCCATGGTTTGGCCCACATCTTCTTTATTCACACCGGTGATGATTACTTCATCTCCCTGAACTTTTACCTGAGCTGTGCCCACAACTTTGGCTGTGCGGGGGTAGCGTTCTCCCAGGAAGTTTTCGATGGTTACTTTTTCCTTGGCTGCCTTGACAGTCATTGGGAAGTGAGCGTAAACAATTTTCATCCGGTAGGTGAATCCTTCGGTTAATCCTTGGATCATGTTACTGATATGGGATTTTATGGTTCCCAACATTGCTTTATCCTTCTTTTTAGGGAAGCGAGTTTCCAGCACCACCATACTATCTTCCTGTTTAATGGTGACGTTACCCTGATTGAACTTACGTTTAAGTTCTCCTTTGGGCCCGTTAACTGTCACTTCTTTGTCTATGGTGACTTCCACGCCTTCTGGGACGGGTATTTCTTCCCTTAGAACCACTGCTAAAGCCATTTTTAATCACCTTAATAAACGTATACCAATAACCTACCACCTATACCGTGTTCTTTGGCTTCTTGGTGGGTCATTATACCTTCAGAGGTAGTGACTATCATTATTCCAAAGTTCTTTGATGGTAAGTATCGTTTTTCAAATTTTTCAAACTCGTCATTTTTCACGGCATGTCTGGGCTTTATCACACCGCACTTGTTTATGTTACCCTCTAGTTCCACGGTGAATTGTCCTGCCTTTTCATCATCAACATATTCAAATTCACCAATGTAACCTTCTTTTTGCATTGTCCTCAGGACCTGCCCAATCATTTTAGATGCTGGAGTTATGTTACATTTGTTGTTTCCCTGCATCTCATTGTTACGCATATTTGTAAGGGCGTTGGCCAGAGGATCCATAAGTGTCATCTTGTCACCTCTAATTAAACTTTTTAAATCCTATTTTAGGGGCAAGTTCTCGGAAACATTGTCGACAGAGCATGAGACCATATCTTCTCACCAGAGCAGAGTGATCTCCGCATCTTCTACATTTCCTGGATGCCTTTCCGTATTTTCTGGGCAATTTATCACCTATTCATCATCTTTATCAGATTTTATTTTAATCTGGAAATGTTCCTTCATGTACTCCAGTGTCTCGTCTTGCGTGACCTGGTGTTTGTGAGGAATGTGCTTTCGCTGAATTTTCCTTCTTTTAATCCCGTATCCTGGTTTTTCGAATGTTACGTTAACGTTCATCCCGAATATTCCAATATCAGGTTCATAGCGCATTCCAGGAATATCAATATGTTCCTCGATTCCAAAGGATAAGTTACCTTGACGATCAAACTGTCGAGATCTGATTTTGTTATCAATTCCAGAAAGAATGAGCTTAACAGCATCGTGTGCCTTTTCACCACGGAGAGTTACCTTGCAAGCTACAGGTTGACCTTTTCTGATTCCAAATTCAGGATTGGTTACTTTAGATGTTGTACGCACTGGTTTCTGGTTGGTGATATTCTTGAGCAGTTTTTCTGCTCTGGCCAGTTTTTCACCACCTTCTCCAACTCCAATGTTAACTGTGGCTTTTGCTATTTGTACCTGTTGCATTGGGTTCATTTACTGGCCTCCAGGGAGTGAAATCGCTGGTTTGTCTTTTCCCAGGACAAAAACATAGTCCTGTAATGTTTGGAAAGTTTTATCCTTGGTTTCGATTAGTACTGTGTTGGGTATGGGGCCGCTGTTGATGTTGATTTCCTTCACATTTCCCCTTTCACCAATGTGCTTACCCCCGGTTATGATTCCAAGGGTTCCATCTTCAAATTTGATTTGATCTTTTATTTCCTGTTCAGGTACATTGAGCACCAGGACATCACCAGTTTTGCAATCATCATCAGTAATGTAGTTTCTACCGTCATGGAGGTTTAACTGTGTTTTACCTCCTTTGATGGTGGTTTTATCCTGAATCTTGCAAAGTTTGAATCCAGTGTTTGCTTTTTCTATGGGGTGGAGCATCAGTCTTCCACGCTCATCAGGCAATACACGATAAGCTTTTTCAGTCTTTGGTATTTGGATTACATCCATGAATCCAACTGGGAATTTATAGTCCTTACGGATGCGGCCGTCCACCATGATTTCACCATTGTTGATGATGATTCTGGCTTCGCGGGCGTTGTCTGCTATTTGGAGTATGTCACGAACTACAACAAGTAATGGTAATGATCCTTCGATGGTGTGTGGTCCTGGACTGGGTTTCACCGTCCACGTAAACTCTTTTGGGTGGATGGGCCAGTGTTCTGGTGATTTGAATCGTTTTAAATGTTTTCTTGATCCCATTTTGGCCATTTTATCCCTTCCTCTCTAATATATCATTTCTTTCATCATCATCCAGATCCATTTCCATGAGCATTGCATTGGAGGGATGTACTGGATGGTAAACTTGATTTCCGTCAGGTTTCTGCACACTCATACCTTCAATCATGATTCGGTAGTGTTTAAGATCCACATCTTCTACTTTTCCTTCGTGGTCTCTGAAGTCCCCTCGCAGAACTTTTACAGTATCCCCTTTCCTCACAGGTAGGGAGCGACGTCCATATTCTTCCCGTAGTTCTGGGCTGAGGGTGACGCTCATCAATTTATGACGGAGGTGTAATGGTGCTTGGTAACGTAATTTCCTCTGTTTTCTTGGTTGTTTGGACATTTAATCACCTACACAATAATACTGGCAGCGCTTCCCACAGATGGCCATCTGTCCGCAGCTTCCTTAGCCACAGGTCCTCTTATTTCAGAACCTTTCAACATTCCTTCTGGAGTTACTATGACTGCAGCGTTGTCCTCGAATTTTACTCTAAGTCCATCAGCTCGGCGGAATTCCTTTTTTTGCCTAACAACTACCGCGGTGGTGACTTCTCGACGCATGTCCACGGTTCCTTTTTTAACGGATATTACCACCATGTCCCCTACACCGGCACTTCCTAGTCTTCTTCTGACACCTTTGTATCCTTTGACTGATACTATTTCCACTTCACGGGCTCCGGTGTTATCCACACATTGCAGGCGGGCTCCGATGGGTAATGATTTACTGACTTTTGATGTGATGGCCTTCATTTTTAATCCCCTTTTACTTCCACCACTACGAAGTGCTTGGTCTTGGAAAGGGGTCGGCACTCCGCAATCTTGACTGTATCACCAATGTTTACCTGGATACAGTCTGGTTTATGTACGTTTATTTTCGATTTTCTTTTTTCGTATCGTTCGTATTTTCGTATGAACTTGTAAAAACTTCTTTCAACTGTGATGGTCCGTTCTGCCTTGTCACTGGTGACTATTCCTTCCAGGATCTGGCCCCGCACTGGCAGGGTCCCATGGAAGGGACAGTTAGGATCTTCACATTTTTCTTTGGGTTCGGTAACTTCAATACCAACCATAGTATCACCAATATTTCCTAAATCTCTTTTTTATCCTGTCTTCCGGGCGAGAAATTATTATCTTGCCATCTATTTCTACTGTGATTCCCTCGGGAAGTTTGAACTGGAATGTTGCACTTCCTTTGGGTATGATTTTTTCATTGCCTTCACCATCATCAATGGTGAGGGTGTTTTTGGTTTCGTTAACCACTTTTCCTTTAATTCCTTCTAAATCCCCATGCAAACCACCGGTGACTTCTAGTTCCAAGCCCACCAGTTCATGTTTCATAATGTTTTGTGGTGTGATCATGGTATCAGTTGTGCATGGGTGTGTGATGTTCCTGAAAATCATATATTTGTTCTGATGGTTTCAGGTGTTAGTGGCTTAACTATTTGATTATTAAACCTCTAATAAAGTTTGAACTTAAAATTTATGGTTATATTTGGCATGAATGAGCATGTTGACTGTTATGTTAATTTAACAACCACATGCCATGAAATCCAATGATTAACCAAGCATCTAACGAATTTGGATGGTGTCTGAAGAAAAGCCCATTTCGGCCAAGACTTCCTTAACCCTCCTTTTATGGTCTCCTTGCAGTTCGATTTGGCCCTTCTTGGACGTTCCACCGCAGGCACATCTGTTTTTCAGTTCCTTGGTGAGTTCTCTGATGTCAATATCGTGTTCATCTATTCCCTCTACAATAGTCATCAGTTTTCCAAATCTTCTTCTCACCGTGTAGACTTTTACACTCTGTATCTCTCGGGCTATTTCCTCACAAACGCAGAGTTCTTCTGGTAGACCACAAACTTCGCAGATTTTCATCGATTTTAGTTCTCCTTATTTTTTTCGTTAATTATGGTTTTGACTCGTGCAATGGTTCTTTTAAGTTCCTTGATCTTGCCTGGGTTTTCGTAAATTCCCGCAGCAGCGCTTTTGGAAATGTTGTTGGCATATTCTGCCTGGAGTTCTTCCAGTTTTTCCTGGATTTCTTCCATTCCCATTTCACGAATCTCTTTACTCCTTAATATAACCATATTGCTACATCCTTTTATAATTTATGATGATTTTAAAGGTTTAAAATCCTATTGGGATTTTTCCACCTTTTTCTTGATTTCAGAAGCTTTTTCTTTGACTTCTTCAGCTTTTTTGGAAGCCTTTTCCTTGGCCTCGGTGGCTTTTTCCTTAACTTCCTCAACCTTCTCATCAGCAGCCTTCTTAGCCTTAGCAACTTCAGATTTAGCTTCAGCAGCCTTTTCTTTAACTTCTTCAGCTTTTTTATCAGCGGCTTTTTTGGTTTTGGTAGCTTTTTCTTTTACTTCCTCAACCTTTTCTTCCACTGCTTCTTTAGCTTCGGTG